>NZ_JANRHN010000001.1:0-244104 GCF_024733745.1 Bacteroides sp. ET225
CAGTTTTTACGAGGATGAAAGCAGGCTGTCTGACGAGTGAAAGCGGGGAAACAGACCGGAAACAAGCTCAAAAAGGGGCGGATAAAAATACTTAATCGGAAAATTTAAGCGACAGGCTTTTATATATATGCAAAATTAAAATAATATTCATATGAAGAAATTGTATTTACTTGCATTACTGCTATGCACAAGTGTATTTGCACAGTCCCAACAACTTGCTGTCGGATTTTCCGGCAATGGCTATATAACCCGCCAGCAAGATGGTGCGCAAATTACAGAAAAAGGAATTGCGCATTGGACAAATCCTAACACAATCATTAGCATTTATTTTTATCTGCATCAACCCACGACAGCTGATTTGTCATTATATGCCAAAGGACATTCTGAAATCAAAGTCAGTTATGGGAAGAATAGCTTTAAAGTCAATTTACAATCAGATGACTACACAAAAGTTCCTGTAGGAAGTGTCAATATACAACAAGTTGGATATGTCCGCATCGACTTACAAGGAATCTCCAAGCGTGACGATAATTTCGGAGAAATCAAACAATTAATAGCAGACAATGTTACGGGAAAAAGTAATTACGTAAAAGATTTCTCTGACTATTGGGGGCGCCGTGGCCCTTCCGTTCATTTGGCATATACGCTGCCAGAAGGCGATACCGAATGGTTCTACAATGAAATTACAGTGCCCAAAGAAGGTGAAACAATGCATAGCTACTACATGGCAGCCGGATTCGGGGAAGGCTATTTCGGAATGCAATACAACTCCCCGACAGAACGCCGTATCCTTTTCTCCGTATGGAGTCCCTTTGACACGCAGGATCCCAAAGAAATCCCTGATGAACAAAAGATTAAATTGCTTCGACAAGGCAAAGATGTACATATCGGTGAATTTGGCAACGAAGGGTCAGGAGGACAAAGCTATTTGAAATATCCCTGGAAAGCCGGTCAGACATACAAGTTTCTGATGCAAGTAAGACCGGACGGAAAGGGCAACACAACCTATACGGCCTATTTCTATGCAACAGATGAAAAAAAATGGAGATTAATTGCAAGCTTTTTACGCCCCCAGACCAGCACGTGGTATAAACATCCTCATAGCTTCCTTGAGAATTTTAATCCAGAACAAGGATATTTGTCACGCAAAGTGTTATTCGGAAATCAATGGGCACGCAGCAAAGAAGGCAAATGGACCCGGCTCACTGAAGCAACTTTTACACACGACGCAACGGCAAGTGCCCAAGTCCGCCTCGATTATCAAGGGGGCTATACTAAAGACAATCGGTTTTATCTGAAAATGGGAGGTTTCTTTAATGAATCCGTTCCAATGGGAACAAAGTTTCATTGCAAGCCAACAGGCAAAGAGCCGGAAATTGACTGGGATGCATTGCAGCAACTGTAAACAAATTCTGCTATGATGGCAAGAATTCGGATATAGTGAAATATTGCTGTCCGATAAAAATGCTTTGGGAATACATAAAGAAATTGCTCGGCCATTGTTTTCAGTGGTCGGGCAATAGCACGAAGGAATATTCATTAAATAGCATAAAATCAGTCAATAGAATCATACATAGAACATTGTGAGTTCGTCGGCTTTTTTGTTTCTTTGTTTCGTAAAATACTGCATACCATGAAAAAGACATGCCTAACTTTTGCTATCGCTTTCTTCGCTTTGGCGGCCCAAGCGCAATACTGCAATACAGAAAAAGGAACTGCTCTGCTGTATATCAATTCAGACCGGCAGGCAAACGAAACCCGTATCGACACGACCCTAATCTCCGCAGTCAGGACACAAGACAGAAAAACACTTGTGGAGCAGACGCTATGCAACCCGAAAACAAGAGGAAAAGATTCGATTTTTGATGACAACAGTACGATAAAGTTCGCTTACGGAACAGACAAGACCACAGAGCGAATCATCATCGATGAAAACTGGGGAGTTGAAACGATGCAGACACTTCAGAAAGAGCTGGCACCTCAGGAGAAAGGCATGCCATTCGATCCTGAGGAACTGGAAAGAACAGCCGGAAACCACAAGGGAGCAATTACAATCCCCTTACGGAAAGACATTACGGAAGGAGAAAAGATTCCTTCGGGAAAATTCACCATAAAGGCAAGTTTCATGAAAGCCGGGCTCGAAGTCAGCAAAGGCAGGTACGAAGGATTTGAGAAGGTAACCGTCCCGGCAGGGGCATTCAACTGTCTGAAAGTATCATACAAGCTCCGGAAAAACATCCTCTACCTTCCCCGGACTGTCTATGTCACCCAATGGTACGCCGAAGGCATCGGTCTGGTAAAGGAAGAAACGGCAGACAAGAAAGGCTACCTGAAACAAAGCAAAACGCTGCTCCGCATCATCTCACCGGAATAATCAGCTGAAAAAAATGCGCCAAAGCATGTTTCCAGTGCTATGGCGCATCCATTTTTTATTGCCTCATTCTTCGCCGAAGTCAAAAGAGAGCTGTCCGTCACCCAGCAGATTGAACGACATGCGATGGTAAGGCGTTGTACCATATGCCTTAATGGCTTCCCGGTGCTTCTTCGTAGGATACCCCTTGTTCTTTTTCCAGCCATAAGCCGGATACTCCGCTGCCAAACGGTTCATGTAATCGTCACGGTACGTCTTTGCCAAAATGGAAGCCGCCGCAATGGAAAGATACTTTCCGTCGCCCTTCACAACCGTTGTATGCGGAATGCCGGGATAAGGAGTAAAACGGTTGCCGTCGACCAACAAGTGCTGGGGACGCATCTTCAACTGGCCGACAGCCCGGTGCATGGCGAGAAATGAGGCATTAAGGATGTTGATTGCATCAATCTCAGCCGGTTCAACCACACCCACAGCCCAAGCCAGCGCTTCCGCCTCGACCACCTTGCGCAACTCATAGCGCTGCTTCTCCGTCAGCTTTTTCGAATCGTTGAGCATTTCGTTCCGGAAGTCCGCAGGCAGAATGACGGCAGCAGCGAATACGGCACCCGCCAGACAGCCGCGTCCGGCCTCATCACAGCCGGCTTCTATCAAATCTTTATGCAAATAAGGCAGCAGCATACTTCATCTGATTTTCGTTAAAGAATAGTTCAGCCCAGACTCGTTTTTCTCAAAATCACGGTTCAGCAAAGTCAAAGTCTGCGCATCTTTGTCACACAGGAAATTATAAACGTCTTCGTCCCGGTCGGCCACCAGCTGCCATACAACGGCATCCTTGTCAGACGGAATGCCACGCTGCGTATAGCGTCTGCCGACATACGTATAAACGGCATCCTTGCCGTTTTCAGCCTCAAGATAGGTGAGCCGGAGCAGAAACGTCCCATCCCCGCTATGCTTGCGGCTGCGTATGTCCAGCTGATATCTGATGCCCGGACAATCGGCGGCAGGAAGCACGCCTTCGTAAGAAGAATCTTCCCATGGACCCAGGCTTGCGTCATTGTCGCTTGCAGACTGCCTGAACAAAAGCTTTCCTCTTTGGCTGACGGTCCAGCAGCCGTCTGCATAACGCACATTCTTTGTATCATCGTCTTCCACATTCCATACGTGTCCGCCGGAAGGGAGCGTGCGGCGGTCCAACATTTCCGGCTTGCCCTGTGCCGGGCCGAACAGTTCCGCCTTCGATGAGTCAGGACTGAACACGATGTAGACAGCACGTCTGCTACCGTCCACCGCCTCCGTTCTGATTCCGGACTTGAACAAACGGATCAGTTCTGCCCCGGGAGCGTTTCCCCGCGACGGAACCGCCCTGCTTGCAACCGTATCTTCCACCATCCCTTTATCATCCGCAGAGCGGGAAAAGTATCCGCAACTCCCGAAAAAGGCGCAGGAAACCGTCAGCAAAATTTCTTTTTTCATCCTCAACAACACCGTTTATTCTTTCTTCAAAGACATTTTTTTCACATCTACCACGTGATACACACTCGCATAAGATTCCGCAAATCCTTCGTCCGATTTGCCCATGTCAACCACCTCCAGTTCAGCGTATACCGGAGTTCCGTTCTTAACGCCTTTCGTCAGTTCATCATACTTTCGGGCCAGATCGCCTGTCTTGTCTGTCACCCAATAAGAAACAGAATCTCCGGCCGGAACAAACGAACGGACTTCATGAGAAAATACCAGCGTGCCTTCTGTCTGGAAACTGGGTTTCTTTGCCGGAACCAGTTCGGCCATAGGCACCGTATCCCCGCTCTGTTTCCCTTCGCTTCTGGAGTATCTCAGCACAAGCGTCCCTTTTTTCAGAATCAGACTGTCTTGTGTCAGCTTCTCCACCAACAGCGTGTCAGAAAAAGGAATAGTCAGTCCGTTTCCGATGCTTTTCCCGGAAAGGACAAGGTGACTGCCTTCGCGTTTCCAGGATTCATACTGCAAGGTCGCCATGTTGACCGACGACGCTTTGCCGCCTGCCTGCAACGAAATACCCTGCATGCAGTTTTCCATGCCGGGAACAGGCTCTACCCATTCCCCTTCGATGCTTGCATCAGACGTGCAAGCAACCAATGCCGCTGCCACAACAAGCCCGCTTGCCGCAGCCCATAAGCTTCTGTTTGTTCTCATAACTGGTTTCTATAATAAAATCATTCGGTTTTCGCCATGTCTTTACAGAATGGACATACTTACAAATATACAAAAACCAGTGCAATTACGGACGAATTTAGAAAGAATAACATAAAACCGCCAGAAATATGCGCCTTCCGCCAGGCAGCAGCCTGTGTCCCTTTTCAACCGCATAAACTTATCGGAAAATGCGGCAAGGTTATTCCAACGTTTTTTCATAATTTTGCGGCGTAAAAACAGACAGCAATGCAGATATGATACAGATTGACGATGTAATAGTAAGTTTGGATGTATTCCGCGAAAAGTTTTTGTGCAACCTGGAAGCATGCAAGGGAGAATGCTGCATAGAAGGAGATGCAGGCGCCCCTGTGGAAGAAGACGAAGTGAAGAAACTGGAAGAATGCCTTCCGGCAGTATGGGAGCTTCTCTCGCCGGAAGCAAAAGCCGTCATCGAAAAACAAGGAGTTGTCTACACCGACGAAGAAGGCGACCTAGTAACCTCTATCGTGAACGGGAAAGACTGCGTATTTACATGCTATGACGAAAAGGGATGCTGCTTCTGTGCCATAGAAAAAGCTTTCAGAGAAGGGAAGTGCGACTTCTACAAACCGGTTTCATGCCACCTCTACCCCATCCGGATCGACAACTGCGGCCCGTTCAAAGCCGTCAACTACCACCGATGGGATGTATGCAAGGCAGCCGTGCTCCTCGGAAAAAAAGAAAACCTGCCCATCTACAAGTTTCTGAAAGAGCCGTTGATACGCAAATTCGGCAAAGACTGGTATGCCGAACTGGAACTCGTGGCAGAAGAACTGGACAAACAGCACATGCTCTGATTCGCCCCAACTTTCCGCCCCCCCCTTCCGTATAAAGGCAAAGGCGGACTGCCGAAATCTTGACCTTCAGGTTAAAGACATATATCCCCAGCCTAAAGACATGCATCTCTAAACTGGAGATGTATATCTCCAGGCTGGAGATAAAGAATCCGAACCGCACATCCGGAGTTTTATACTCGGAAAACCCTCTTCAGAAAGTGCGGATATTCAGAAGAATACACTATCTTTGCAGCCTGTTCTATTCAAAAAAACGCAAAATACAACCGAAAAAATGGGATTATTCATTCGAAAAAGCATAGAGTCACTGCAAGATGAAGCTGCCGAAACCGGGTCGAAAACGTTGAAAAGAGTGCTCGGACCTGTCAGCCTGGTAGCCTTGGGAGTAGGAGTAATCATCGGAGCCGGACTGTTCTCCATCACCGGAACCGTTGCGGCAAGCTATTCAGGCCCTGCCATCACCCTGTCATTCATCATAGCGGCCATCGGCTGCTGCTTTGCCGGACTGTGCTATGCCGAGTTCGCCTCCATGATTCCCGTGGCCGGAAGTGCCTATACGTATTCGTATGCCACGATGGGCGAACTTATCGCATGGATTATCGGATGGGATCTTGTGCTGGAATATACCGTTGCGGCAACTACAGTAAGCATCAGTTGGAGCCGGTACCTTACGGTGTTCTGCCAGGGCATCGGCATCGAATTCCCTCACGCCCTGACAGCTTGTCCATGGGACGGAGGCATCATCAACATCCCCGCCATGGTCATCGTAGTGCTGATGAGCATCATTCTGATGAGAGGAACGGCGGGGAGCTCGTTCTTTAACGGCCTCATCGTGTTCCTGAAAATAGCCGTCATCCTGATTTTCGTGATATTGGGATGGAAATTCATACAAACCGACAACTATATCCCATACATTCCCGAGAACACAGGAAAGCTGGGAGAGTTCGGCATCTCAGGCATACTCAGAGGTGCAGCCATTGTCTTTTTCGCCTTTCTGGGATTTGACGCGGTGAGCACCGCAGCACAAGAAACCAAAAACCCGAAACGCGACATGCCGATCGGGATTCTGGTATCGCTGCTCATCTGCACCATATTATATACACTTTTCGCCCATGTGATGACCGGCGTGGCGCATTATACGGAGTTTGAAGGCCAGGTGGGAATCGCTCCGGTTGCCGTAGCTATCGAGAAGATGGGCTATCCGGATGCAGCCGGCGTTGTCCAGCCCGTCTATCCGTGGCTGAACAAGGCAATCATACTTGCCATCCTTTTCGGCTACTGTTCGGTAATCATGGTCACCCTGCTCGGCCAAAGCCGGGTATTCCTGAGCATGAGCCGCGACGGACTGCTTCCGCCTTTCTTCTCAAGAATCAACGAAAAATACCGCACGCCCGTCCACAGCAACTGCCTTTTCATGGTGCTGGTCAGCCTGCTCGCCGGGTTTGTTCCGGCAGAAGTGGCCGGAGAAATGACAAGCATCGGCACCTTGCTGGCTTTCACCCTGGTGTGCGCCGCCATTCTGGTGGTACGCAAAACCATGCCCGACATCCACCGGGCTTTCAAGACACCTTTCGTGCCTTTCGTCCCGATTATGGGCATACTCACCTGCCTCTGCATGATGTGCTTCCTGCCCGCCGACACGTGGATCCGACTCGTCTTGTGGATGCTTGTGGGACTGGACGTATACGCATGTTACGGCATCAGGCACAGCAAGCTCGAACATGGGAAAGCTCACCGTCAGGGCGACATCGTGCTGAACGTGCTCGGGCTGGTTCTGTCGGTACTGAGCGTCATCACAGGACTGTGGCACCAGCAAACCGTGGGATGGCAGGAAGACAAGACATTGCTCACCGTTTCATTCGTGTTCGCCTTTGCCCACTGCGCCTTTTATATGTGGCGGATATGGAAGCACTCGCACGCACATGAAAACGCGGACAAAAACGCAAAAACGGAGCCAAATCCTTAAAATAAGTTATAGGAGAAAGACTTGAACAAAAAAAACGACTTTTAAGCTATATCCCATCTTTAAAAAAGCTGTTATTTTACAGCAATTTATGTATTATGGATAAAAATATTTTATACGTTGCCATTCAGGCTGCCCTGAAAGCCGGGGCGGAAATCATGAGGGTTTACACTGATCCGAACGCTGATTTTGAAATAGAAAAGAAGGCAGACAACTCGCCGCTGACCGTCGCCGACCGCAAGTCACACGCAGTGATTGCGAGTATGCTGGCCGACACTCCCTACCCAGTATTGAGCGAGGAAGGGAAAAAAATGCCTCAGGAAGAACGGATGAGGTGGAATGAATTGTGGGTGGTCGACCCGCTGGACGGAACCAAAGAGTTCATCAAGCGAAACGGAGAATTTACCGTGAACATCGCTTATGTCAAAAACGGAAGCCCCGAAGCAGGAGTAATCTATGTACCCGTAAAACGGCAATTGTATTTTGCGGACACGGAATGGGGAGCGTACAAGGCCGAAGATATCCAGGAACTGAAAGAAGGGACAACCATTGACAGCCTGATAGCAGACTGCCGGCGTCTGCCGGAACCGGGAAACAGACACGACAACTTTGTCATCGTGGCATCGCGCTCGCATCTCACGCCGGAAACGCAGGCCTACATCGACGAGATGAGCAAAAAGCACGACAAGGTGGAAACCGTTTCGAGCGGCAGCTCACTAAAGCTGTGCCTGGTAGCCGAAGGAAAGGCTGACGCTTATCCGCGGTTTGCCCCGACAATGGAATGGGACACAGCGGCAGGACATGCCATCGTACGCGCGGCAGGAGGTGAAGTCTACAATGCCGGAAGCGACAAGCCGCTCCAATACAACAAAGAAGACCTGCTGAATCCATGGTTCATCGTGCTGCCCGCAACGGAACGCCGCACAGATTCAGACGAACGATAAACTATCTGATAAAAGAATATGAATTTTGAAATAATATTTGTACTGCTCGGACTGATCGGAATGCTGACAGCACTTATCCTAGACAAGATGCGTCCGGGCATCGTACTGCTGTCGTTGGTTGTCGTATTCATGGCAGCAGGAATTATTACGCCCAAACAGATGGTAGCAGGATTCAGCAACCGCGGAATGATAACCGTAGCCCTTCTGTTTCTCGTAAGCGAGGGCGTAAGGCAGAGCGGCGCGTTGAGCACCATCGTAAAGAAACTCCTTCCCGAAAAGGAAACGACAGTGACTAAGGCCCAGCTCCGCCTTCTTCCCATAGTGAGCGCATTCTCTGCTTTCCTGAACAATACGCCGGTGGTGGTGATATTCGCTCCGATAGTGAAAAACTGGGCGAAGAAAATCGGCCTGTCGTGCACGAAATTCCTGATTCCCCTCTCGTATGCAACCATCCTGGGAGGCTTGTGTACGCTCATCGGCACATCAACGAACCTGGTTGTACACGGAATGATGATCGACAAGGGACTTGGAGGACTGAAGATGTTTGACTTGGCTTTCATCGGCATTCCCATCACGGTTGTGGGACTGCTTTTCATCATTCTGACATCAAAGAAGCTGCTTCCTGCCGAAAGGCCCGACAACTTCGAGGAAGAAGAGGCAGACGCAGCCGTAGAAAAAGGACAGCACATCGTGGAGGTGGTGCTGGCATCCCGCTTTCCGGGACTGAAACGAAAACTGAAGAACTTCGACTTCAAAAGAAAGTATGGAGCTGAAATCAAGGAAATACGCCAGGGAGGACAGATCATCACCGAAAATTTGGGAGAAGTAAGGCTGCAGCAAGGCGATACGCTGGTCTTGCTGGCCGATGATGACTTCACCAAGACCTGGGGCGACTCGTCTGTGTTCTTGATGATGACCAACGGCAAGGAAATTCCTACCCGCCCCGTACCGTCCTGGAAGAAATGGACTGCACTGGCCCTGCTTCTCATCATGATCATCGGAGCTACAATCGGCGAGCTTCCGGCCATTCAGGAACGCTTTCCCAACGTAAAGATGGACATGTTTTTCTTTGCAGCCGTCACTGCGGTTGTCATGGCGTGGCTCAAGATGTTCCCTCCGAAGAAATACACCAAATACATCAGCTGGGACATTCTGATTACAATCGCCTGCGCTTTTGCCATCAGTGCGGCGATGGAAGAATCCGGACTTGCCGCTCTGATTGCAAACTTCATCAAAAACGTGGCCGGCTCGCTGGGAGCATGGGGAGCGCTGGCCTTGCTCTATTTTGTCACGCTGGTTATCACGGAACTTATCACCAATAACGCAGCGGCCGCACTTGCTTTCCCGCTGGCTCTGGAAACAGCCCAGAAATTCGGAGTAGACCCGATGCCGTTCTTTATCGCGATCTGCATAGCCGCATCAGCCGGGTTCGCCACTCCAATCGGCTACCAGACCAACCTGATCGTGCAAGGCGCCGGAAACTATAAGTTTACGGATTTCATGAGAATCGGTATTCCTATGGACCTGATTGTCATGATAATATCCGTTTCACTCATCCCTTTAATCTGGCCGTTTGTACCGGCTTAACAAAAAACAAAAAGATTATGGAACATATCTATCCTATATTCGACAAGATGCTGACCCGTTCCGACAAGGAAAACCTGCTCGGACAGCATGGACTGATGATCTGGTTCACCGGACTGAGCGGTTCGGGAAAAAGCACCATCGCCATTGCGCTGGAACGTGAACTTCAAAAACGGCACTTGCTCTGCCGCATCCTTGACGGCGACAACATCCGAAGCGGAATCAACAACAATCTGGGATTCTCGGCCGAAGACCGCACGGAAAACATACGGCGCATAGCGGAAGTTGGAAAGCTGTTCGTTGATACGGGCATCATTACAATCGCTGCATTCATCAGCCCGAACAACGATTTGCGTGAAATGGCGGCCGACATCATCGGAAAAGACGATTTCGTAGAGATTTATGTAAGCACACCGATCGAAGAATGCGAACGGCGCGACGTAAAGGGCCTGTATGCCAAGGCACGCAAAGGAGAGATCAAGAATTTCACAGGAGTGTCCGCACCGTTCGAAGCCCCGCTTCACCCGGCTCTCTCGCTTGACACATCGAAACTGTCAATCGAAGAATCTGTCGGCCGGCTCCTGGAACTGATATTACCGAAAGTAACTAAAATATAACTATACAATCATGCAAGAAGAATATAACCTGAGCCACTTGAAAGAACTCGAAGCCGAGTCTATCCACATCATACGTGAAGTGGCCGCCTCTTTTGAAAACCCGGTAATGCTCTACAGCATCGGAAAAGACTCTTCCGTAATGGTGCGTCTGGCCGAAAAAGCATTTGCCCCGGGAAAAGCTCCGTTTCCGCTGATGCATATCGACTCGAAATGGAAATTCAAGGAAATGCTGAAGTTCCGCGACGAATATGCCAGGGAGCATGGATGGAAACTGATTGTGGAAAGCAACATGGAAGCGTTCCGTGCCGGAGTAGGTCCGTTTACCCACGGAAGCAAGGTGCATACAGACCTGATGAAAACACAAGCCTTGCTGCACGCACTCGACAAATACAAGTTTGACGCGGCCTTCGGAGGCGCACGACGCGATGAAGAGAAGTCACGCGCCAAGGAACGCATATTCTCGTTCCGCAACGAGTTTCACCAGTGGGATCCGAAAAACCAGCGTCCGGAGCTGTGGGACTTGTACAACACGCGCATCCGCAAGGGTGAAAGCATCCGCGTGTTCCCGCTGAGCAACTGGACAGAACTGGATGTATGGCAATACATCCGTCTGGAAAATATTCCGATTGTACCGCTGTATTTTGCAAAGGAACGGCCTACCGTAAACATCGACGGGCAACTCATCATGCCCGACGATGACCGTCTGCCGGAAAAGTACCGCGACAAGATTGAAATGAAGAAGATCCGTTTCCGCACCCTCGGGTGCTGGCCGCTGACCGGAGCGATCGAAAGCGAAGCCGATACAATCGAAAAAATCGTGGAAGAGATGATGACAACCACCAAGAGCGAACGCACAACACGTGTCATCGACTTTGACCAGGATGCCAGCATGGAAGAAAAGAAGCGTGAAGGATACTTCTGACAAGCAATGAATAATCAAGGATGAATGACGGGCAGCAGCCTGCCGATACGTTCTTAATTATCAACAGTTAACTATTAATTGAAAAAATGATGGAAGAATTAGATAAGACCAAATCAGGAAACCCGATGGAAGGCGAAACAAGAGGTAAAATGTCTATCGAGGAGTTTCTGAAAAAAGACGAGCAAAAGGACTTGCTCCGCTTTCTGACTGCCGGATCTGTAGACGACGGCAAATCGACCCTTATCGGCCGCCTGCTTTTCGACAGCAAAAAAATTTATGAAGACCAGCTCGACGCTTTGGAACGCGACAGCAAACGCGTGGGAAACGCTGGAGAGCATATCGACTACGCACTGCTGCTCGACGGACTGAAGGCTGAACGCGAACAGGGAATCACCATCGATGTGGCTTACCGCTACTTCTCGACCAACAACCGCAAGTTCATCATTGCCGACACTCCGGGACACGAACAGTATACACGCAACATGATTACCGGAGGGTCTACCGCCAATCTGGCTATCATTCTGGTAGATGCGCGCGCCGGTGTCATCACCCAGACCCGCCGGCACACATACCTGGTTTCTCTGCTGGGAATCAAACATGTGGTGCTGGCTGTCAACAAGATGGACCTGGTGGACTTCTCAAAGGAAGTATTCGACAATATTGTAGCCGACTACAAGGCTTTCATCGCGCCATTGGGAGTGCCCGACGTCACTTGCATCCCTCTGTCGGCGCTTGACGGCGACAATGTGGTAGAGAAATCTGAACGTACACCCTGGTACGAAGGCCCTTCGCTGCTGGAATTCCTCGAAACCGTACACATCGGAAACGACCACAACCTGACAGACTTCCGCTATCCGGTGCAGTATGTACTGCGTCCGAACCTCGACTTCCGCGGATTCTCATCAAAGGTAGCTTCGGGAATCGTACGCAAGGGAGATGAAGTGGTGGCACTTCCTTCCGGAAAGAAAACCCACGTGAAAGCCATCTACTCGCCCGACGGAGAATGCGACTACGCTTATCCGCCGATGTCTGTCACACTTACTCTGGAGGACGAAATTGACGTGTCGCGAGGCGACATGCTGGTTCATCCGGACAACATGCCGATGGTAGGACGAAACTTTGAGGCCATGCTCGTATGGATGGACGAAGAAAAAATGGACATGGAAAAGTCCTTCTTCCTGAAACAGACAACCAATATGAGCCGCACACGCATAGACTCCATCAAATATAAAGTGGATGTGAACACGATGGACCACCTGAGCGTGGAAAACGGAAAGCTCAAAAAAGAAGACGTGCCTCTGCAACTCAACCAGATCGCACACGTTGTGCTGACTTCATCGAAAGAACTGTTCTTCGACCCGTATACGGAAAACAAGGCCACGGGCGCTTTCATCCTCATCGACCCGATTACGAACAACACGAGCGCAGCCGGCATGATCATCAGCAAGGTAGAAGACAAGGACATGCATACAACCATGGAAGTGCCGGTGCTCGACCTTCCGCGCCTGGGTATCGGTCCGGAACATTACGAAGCGATAGAAACAGCCGTGAAAGATCTGGGACGACAGGGATACACCATCGAAATCAAAAAATAAACAATTAAAAAATCAACAGTTAATAGCGGAGATTCGTTATTCCAGTCTTCGCTGTTAACCATCAACTGAACGACATGGGATTACTAGAATTCAGCAAACTGCCGGTGAATACACTAGTCGGAGCCGACTGGAAAACATTCAACGAAATCACCAAAGGACGCACGATTGACCCGGCATACAAAGGAAAATTCCGCCTGACCAAAGCGGTATGCCGCCTGCTTTCCGTCTTGAAGCCATTGCAGGACAAGAAATATGAAAAGCTGCTGGCCGACAAACCGCTCGAACACGACCCGGTGTTTATCCTGGGACACTGGCGGAGCGGAACAACATTCATGCACAACGTGTTTTCGTGCGACAAGCATTTCGGCTACAACACGACTTACCAGACCGTATTCCCGCATCTGATGATGTGGGGGCAGCCGTTCTTTAAAAAGAACATGAGCTGGCTGATGCCGGACAAGCGGCCCACCGACAACATGGAACTGGCTGTAGACCTGCCTCAAGAAGAAGAGTTCGCGCTCTGCAACATGATGCCGTACACGTACTACAACTTCTGGTTCCTTCCCAAACACATGCAGGAATACGCTGACAAATACCTGCTTTTCGACGACATTTCGGATGCCGAACTGAAGGTGTTTGAGGAAGTGTTCACCAAACTCATCAAAATATCTTTGTGGAACACCCGCGGCACCCAGTTCCTAAGCAAGAACCCGCCGCATACCGGACGCGTAAAAGAGCTGGTAAAGATGTTCCCGAATGCAAAGTTCATTTACCTGATGCGCAATCCCTACACCGTGTTCGAGTCAACGCGAAGCTTCTTCACAAACACCATCAAGCCGCTCCAGCTTCAGGAAATCAGCGCGCAGGAGCTGCAAGACAACATCTTGTCGGTCTATGCAAAGCTATACCATAAATACGAAGCCGACAAGAAGTTCATCCCCGAAGGCAATCTGGTGGAAGTCCGCTTTGAGGATTATGAAAAAGACGCCTTCGACCTGACACAGGAAATCTACCGGAAACTCTCGATTCCCGGTTTCGAGGAAGCCCGGGCCGACATCGAAGCCTATGTAAACAAGAAAAAAGGCTACAAGAAAAACAAATACCAGTACAAGCCCGAAACGGTGGAACTGGTTGAAAAGAACTGGTCGTTTGCCCTGGAGCAATGGGACTATAAGCTGTAAATGCAATGAAACGCAGGAACAAAGAGAGCAAAAAAGCTTCTCCATGTTCCTGCGTTTTTTGCATCAAGGCCATTCGCTTCCATAAGAAAATCTGATTTATCCTGCAACAATCCCAATTCCACAATGCTGTTTTTATATTCCACAGTGTGGAACACACAAACCATAATGCGGAACATATAAACCACAATACGGTTTACAGAAAGCAAGCGGCAAAAGACCAAAAAGATGCGGCAGAACAGATAAAAAGACAGGCGCACAAACCGTGCAAATGCTGCGAGCGACTTAAAAAGAATCGGAACAAACATCATCCGGCACATTTTTTCCACATCAGGAAATTTTCCCCATCTCCACCTTTTTTATACCTTTGCAAAATCAATCGCCCCGAACATGAGAAAACTATTTATTCTATTAACGCTGGCCATGACATGCGGACTTATGGCATGCTCCGGCCACAAAAAGAAAAACAATATGGAAGAAACTACTGTACGTCTGGAAACCACAATGGGAAGTATCACCGTAAAGCTGTATGACGAAACGCCCAGACACCGCGACAATTTCATCAAGCTGGTGAAAGAGGGCATGTACGACAATACGCTTTTCCACCGCGTCATCAAAAACTTCATGATACAGGCAGGAGATCCGGAAAGCAAAACGGCCTCGGACACCGCATCATTGGGAAGCGGCGACGTAGGCTATACCATCCCGGCCGAATTCAATCCGAAGTTCATTCACAAGAAGGGAGCTTTGGCGGCCGCACGCAAGGGGGACGAAGTGAACCCGAAGAAAGAATCGTCCGGATGCCAGTTCTATATCGTGACGGGGCAGGTGTTCAACGAAGAGCAGCTGCTGGACGTGGAGCAACGCATGAAAGACGCACGGCTGACAAACATCTTCAACTCACTGGCTCAAAAACACATCAAGGAAATCTACAAGATGCGCCGCGCCGGTGACAACGACGGACTGATGGAACTGCAGAACAAGCTGGAGGAAGAAGCATACAAGGTTATGGAAAAGGAAGAACCCGTAAGATTCACTCCCGAACAGATTCAGGCTTATACGACAGTCGGAGGTGCGCCGCACCTGGACGGCGAATATACCGTATTCGGTGAAGTTGTAGACGGAATGGATGTAATCGACCGCATCCAGAAGGTGAAAACAAACCGGAAAGACCGTCCGGAAGAAAACATCCGCATTCTGAAGGCAACGGTAGAGGAATAATATTGTAGAGGAACGGAATAAAAATGATAGAAGTAAACCATCATACGCTGGATAACGGACTGCGCATCGTACACCACGAGGACAAATCAACCCAGATGGTAGCGCTGAACCTGCTGTACAATGTAGGAGCGCGCGATGAAGACCCCGAACATACGGGATTCGCACACCTGTTCGAGCACCTCATGTTCGGCGGTTCAATCAATGTGCCCGACTATGACACGCCGGTACAGAACGCAGGAGGAGAGAACAACGCATGGACCAACAACGACATCACCAACTACTACATCACGCTCCCGCACCAGAATGTGGAAACCGGATTCTGGCTGGAGAGCGACCGCATGCTCAGCCTCGACTTCAATCCCAAAAGTCTGGACGTGCAGCGACAGGTAGTCATCGAAGAGTTCAAGCAGCGCAACCTCAACCAGCCGTATGGAGATGTTTCGCATCTGATGAGAGAACTGGCATACAAGCAGCACCCCTACCGCTGGCCCACCATCGGGAAGGAAATCAACCACATTGCAAATGCCACGCTCGATGAAGTGAGGGAGTTCTTCTATCATTATTATGCACCGAACAATGCCATTCTGGCCGTAACGGGGCATATCTCGTTCGAAAAGACCTTGCAGCTGGCGGAAAAATGGTTCGGCCCCATACCGAAACGCGATATCCCGGCCCGCCAACTTCCCAAAGAAGAGAAGCAGACGGCAATCCGCAGAAAAACGGTAGAACGGAAAGTTCCGGTAAACGCCATCTACATGGCGTTCCACATGTGCAACCGCAAGCATCCGGACTACTACGCATACGACATGATCACCGATGTGCTGTCCAACGGACGCTCATCGCGGTTTGTGCGCTCGCTGATCCAGGAGCAGAAACTGTTCACCGGAATAGACGCCTACATCTCCGGAAGCATAGACGACGGCCTGCTGCAGATTACCGGAAAACCGGCACAGGGAATCACGCTGGAACAAGCCGAACAAGCTATCTGGGAGGAACTTGAACGGATGAAAACCGTTCCGGTAGACGACCATGAACTCGAAAAGGTGAAAAACCGCTACGAAAGTGAACAGATATTCAGCAACATGAACTATCTGAACGTGGCCAACAATCTGGCTTTTTTCGAACTGATCGGGAAGGCCGAAGACATAAATGACGAAGTGAAAAAATACCGTTCGGTCACCGCATCGCAGATACAGCATGTGGCGTCCCGATGCTTCGTCGCTGAAAACTGTTCTGTCCTATATTATAAAGCAGCCGAATGAAACTCAACCACTATTGCTCATTGCTCAAACTGGGTTTGCCCATCATCATCGGACAGATCGGAGTGATTGTGCTGGGATTTGCCGATACGCTGATGATCGGACACCACAGCACGGAAGGGCTTGCCGCAGCAAGCTTTGTCAACAACATGTTCAATCTGGCCATCATTTTCTGCACCGGCTTTTCTTACGGACTGACTCCGGTTGTGGGAAGCCTGTTCGGGCAGAAGCGGATTGACGGAGTGGGACGAGCACTGAAGAACAGCTTGGCAGCCAACACCCTGCTTGCCGTCATCGTCTGTCTGGCCATGGCTGCCCTTTATTTCAATCTGGCCAATCTCGGACAGCCGGAAGAGCTGCTTCCTTTCATGAGGCCTTATTTTCTGGTGCTCCTCGCCTCCCTGCCTTTTGTACTCTGGTTCAATGCATTCAAACAGTTCTCCGACGGCATTACCGACACAAAAGTATCCATGTGGATTCTGCTTGGCGGAAACCTGCTCAACATCATAGGCAACTACATCCTTATCTATGGAAAGCTCGGCTTTCCGGAACTGGGACTGACCGGAGCCGGAATCTCCACACTTGTGTCCCGCATACTCATGGTTATCGTTTACCTGATGCTTTTCTTCGGCACTTCACGCTACAGAATATTCCGCCAAGGTTTTCGCACAGGACGCATCAACAAAAAAGATTTCAGCCTGCTCAACCGCCTGGGATGGCCCATCGCCGGACAAATGGGGATGGAAACGGCTTCGTTCAGCCTCAGCGCCATCATGATAGGATGGCTGGGAAGCACTGCGCTGGCCTCGTACCAGATCATGATTGCCGTATCGCAGATCTGCTTCATGATTTATTATGGCATGGGAGCCGCCGTTTCGGTCCGCATAAGCAACTTCTACGGGCAGAAGGATATAGGAAATGTGTGCCGGACAGCCAATGTCGGCTTTCACCTGATACTGATGATGGTCGTCTGCACTTCCGTTCCCATCTTCTTGCTCCGCCACCATATCGGCGGATGGTTCACCGACAACGAAGCGGTCAGCCTGATGGTAGCGCAAACCATCGTTCCCTTCCTCCTTTACCAGTTCGGCGACGGGCTGCAGATAAATTTCGCCAACGCGCTCCGGGGAATAGCAGATGTCCGGCTGATCATGCTTTTCTCCTTTATCGCCTATTTCCTCATATCCCTTCCGGCAGGCTATCTGTTCGGCTTCGTCTTCAATTGGGGAGTAACAGGCATATGGGCAGCATTTCCTTTCGGACTGACCAGCGCCGGCATCATGTATTATCTCCGCTTCCGGTATAAAACAAGAAAAATGATATAGCCATGTTCTCCACTTCCACTAAAATCATCGTCGGATATATTGTTCTGATCGGCTTGCTGTTCGGAGCCATTGTATATACATTCCAGCAGATGAGCCTGCTGGCCGAACCGACCGGAGTGGAAGAAAACATCAATAACCGGAGGCACATCACACACCGCATCATCAGCAAGCTGTATGATGCGGAGATAACCGGACAAACATTGCGCATCGGCAAACTGGGAGAATACTCCAACTATATAAAAAAGATGAAAGAGGTCAACGCCTCGATCGACTCGCTGGAGGCTATGCTCACCGACACGATCCAGCTGGCACGCCTGGATACGGTTCGAACGCTGCTGAAAAGCAAGCAGTGGAACATGTTTGCCGTTATCGAAGCCATGCAGGACAACCCCACCGATGCCCTCTACCAGCAGGAGCTCGACAGCCTGATCGCCTCGCAGGATTCCCTTCTCAACGCCCCGCACATACGCAGGAAGGTTGTGACGCATCACAACTCATATACAATCCGGCACAAGAAGAAGGGTTTTTTCAAAAGACTGGCCGACGTGTTTGCTCCCAAAGAAGATTCGACACTGGTCAACAACGTCATACAAGAAGAATACACCGATACGCTCAACGAAGTATACAGCCCGGTAGACACAATCACGAACATGCTGGCAGGAATCCAGCATAAAGTGTTCCAGACAAAACAAAAGCAGACACGCATGCTGAACGCGCGCCTCGAACGCCTGCGAATGGCCGGAAACAACCTGAGCCAGCGGGTAAACCAGTTGCTGGAAAACATTGAAACTGACGAGCAGACTGCCTACAAAGCGCGCCTGACACAAGAAAGGGAAATCCGGCAGAAAGCGGCACGCACCATGGCAAACATAGCCATCGCAGCCATCGCCATGGTACTCATATTCTCTATCGTAATCGCTAAAGACATCGCCCGGGGGAATCATTACCGGAAAGAACTGGAAAAAGCCAAGCTTTACGCTGAAAACCTGCTTGTCGCGCGCGAAAAGCTGATGCTTACCATTACGCACGATATCAAGGCTCCGGCAGGGTCAATCATCGGTTACATTGATCTGCTGGTGCGCCTCGTCAAAGACAAAAGACAGCTTTTTTACCTGAACAACATGAAGAGTTCGGCCAAACATCTGCTGGACCTGGTGACTTCACTGCTCGACTATCACCGGCTGGAAGCGGGCAAAATGGATGTACAGCGCATCGCATTCAACCCGAACGAACTATTTGCGCACATTCATAACGGCTTCCTGCTTCTCGCCGAGAAAAAGGGCCTGAAACTTAACCTGAATATAAGATTCAACCCTTCGCTCACCCTGGAAGGGGATCCGTTCCGCATCCGCCAGATAGCGGAAAACCTGCTTTCTAATGCCTTGAAATTCACGGCAACGGGAGAAATCACCCTCAACGCTGACTACAGCAAAGAGGTGTTCACATTCAGCGTCACTGATACAGGATGCGGAATGACGGAACAGGAACAGCAGCGCATCTTTCAGGAATTTACCCGGCTGCGCAGCGCACAAGGACAGGAAGGGTTCGGATTAGGGCTCTCCATCACACGCAAACTGACAGAGCTGCTCGGAGGAGAAATATCAGTCAGCAGTGCCCCCGGAAAAGGCAGCACCTTCCGGGTTGAGATACCGATGCGGCAAACCGAAACGCATGACGCGGCCGAAAAAACAGACTCCCGACAAGAAAACATCCATAAGAAACAACTGCACATTCTCCTCATAGACGACGACCGCATACAGATGAACCTGACAGAAGCCATGCTGACAAGTATCCTTGACAACCACCAAGGAAGCAGCCCCGACATATGCTGCTGCGAACAGCCGGAAGAAGTGTTCAGCCTGCTGCTGTCAGAGCAGTTCGATCTGGTTTTCACCGACCTGCAGATGCCGGCAATGAACGGCATTGAACTGCTGCAACGCATCAGAAACTTAAATGTTGCGCAAGCGAAAACGATTCCAGTCATTGCCATCACCGCCCGAGGGGACATGAATGAATCCGACTTTCAGGCAAAAGGCTTTGCAGGAATGCTTCAAAAGCCATTCAGCCGGCAAGACCTGATGCTGACATTGAAAAAGACGCTCTCAAAAGACGAAACGGCAGACAACGCCTCCCCCTGCCCGGAACATTTCCAAACATCTGCCGGAAAGAATGAATTCAATTTTGCTCCGCTCACTGCATTCTCAGAGAACGACCCAAAAGCCGCACTTGAAATCATGAGCACATTTATCAATGAAACGGAACAAAGTATCCAGAAACTGGCTCAGGCCGCAAAAGAAGAGAACATGGAACAAGCATGCGCCATCGCACACAAGATGCTGCCTACATTCATCATGATCGAAGCGAAAGAAGCGGTCCCGGCATTGCAGTGGCTCGAGCGCAAACGGGGGGAAACAAAATACACGCCCGAAGCGGACAAAGCCGTGCATCTCGTCATCGAACAGGCGCAAAACGCGCTGAACAAAGCTGAAAATGCAACAGGACAGATTGATTGAAAAGAAAAATCGCTATCTTTGTAGAAAGAAACAACTGACACATATATGGCTTCATCTTTATTGATTGTGGAAGACGATCTGACTTTTTCGACCATGCTGAAGACATGGCTTAAAAAGAAGGGGTTTGAAGTAGAAACTGCAAGCACGCAGGCGCGTGCCCGCAAACTGCTTGCAGAACAGCCCTTCGACCTTATACTTTCCGATCTGCGGCTTCCGGACAAGGACGGGATGACGCTGCTGTCATGGCTGCGCGAACAAAGCAACCAGGTTCCGTTCATCATCATGACCGGGTATGCCGAAATTCAAAGCGCAGTGAAAGCCATAAAGGAAGGAGCAACCGACTATATCTCCAAGCCTGTACAGCCGGATGAACTCCTGAAGAAAATAAAAGAAGCAATCAATACAGAACATGCCTCAGCCGAAGAAGAAGAGGCTGGAATCTCCCAACAGAACTTTCTGGAAGGAGAAAGCGAGGCTGCGCACCAATTATATAACTACGTCAATCTGGTAGCACCCACACAGATGTCAGTGCTGATAAACGGTGCAAGCGGCACAGGCAAAGAGTATGTGGCACATCGCATTCACAGGCTCAGCAAGCGTGCCGGCAAGCCTTTCATTGCCATCGACTGCGGATCGATTCCCAAAGACCTGGCAGCATCAGAGTTTTTCGGACACGTCAAAGGTTCTTTTACCGGAGCTTTCAACGATAAGGTCGGGGCGTTTGAAGAGGCAAACGGAGGAACACTTTTTCTGGACGAAATAGGAAACCTGAGCTATGAAGTGCAGGTACAGCTGCTGCGTGCTCTTCAAGAAAGACGTATCCGGCGCATCGGTTCCAGCAAGGAGATTGAAGTAGACGTGCGGCTTATCAGCGCAACCAACGAAAACCTGAAAGAAGCCATCGCCAAAGGAAACTTCCGCGAAGACTTATACCATCGCATCAACGAGTTCACATTGTACATGCCTTCGCTGAAAGAACGGAAAGACGACATTCTGCTATTCGCCAATTTCTTCCTCGACCAAGCCAACAAAGAGCTTGACCGAAACCTCATCGGGTTCGACCAGGAAGCTTGCGAGGCATTGCAGAACTACCCATGGCCGGGAAACCTGCGACAGCTGAAGAACACGGTAAAGCGAGCGACCCTCGTGGCACAAGGCGAATTCATCTCACCGAGGGATTTGGGAGAAGATTTTAACAATGCAGGCCTGACAGATATTCCTGCATGTGCCGACGAACCGCTTCTTCTTCACAACGAAGAACATGAAAAGCAACGGATTCTTCAGGCACTCCAGCACACCAACAACAACAAGAGCAAAGCGGCCATACTTCTGGGCATTGACCGGAAGACATTATACAACAAGCTGAAACTGTATAACATTCCACAATAAAGTGTGGAATATTTCCACAACAGCCAATTGAGGATTCCACAAATTATCCACAAAAAAACGACCATGCCAGTGCAAACAATTCGGACACTTCGCTTGTTATTACTAAATAAAGGAAACAATTACAAGTTGAATAACAAGACGATAAATAGAAAATAAGATATCCGTTGCCAAATAAAGCAAAAGGATGGCACGCTTTGGCACGGAGATTGCATTAAATCATATATACGGAAATTAAAAACAAAACAGTACACAAAAAAGATTAGAACTAGATTTTAAACCCAACCCCATTTAAGAATTGAGAGAATTTAAGCTTTAAGCTATAATCTCTTATAAATGAAGATGCCTATGTGTTAAAGAGAGGAGAACGCTGTGAAGCCTTCTCCTTTCGTCATTCCAGACCGATCCCTTCGAAGCACCGCCAAAGCCCGTCATCGGGAAGAGGAGCCGTCAAATCAATAAGCGCCTTCGAAACCGGATGCACAAATCTCACCCTGCGCGCATGCAGCGATATGCCGCCGTCCGGGTTCGAACGGGGAAAACCATACTTCAAGTCACCCTTGATGGGACAGCCCATTTTCGCCAACTGGCAACGGATCTGGTGATGCCTGCCTGTCTTCAGGTCAACTTCCAGCAAGAAATAATTCTGCGAACAGCCTATCAGACGATAATGAAGCACAGCTTTCTTGGCATTCTTCACTTCCTTGTCATAGGCATACGACTTGTTCTGCTTCTCATTGCGCACCAGATAATTGACCAGCTCAGCTTCTTCCAGCTCCGGACGCTGGCGGACAATGGCCCAGTAGGTCTTTTTCACCTCTCCTTTCCGGAACATCTCATTCAGCCGCTCCAGCGCCTTTCCCGTCTTGGCAAACATCACAAGTCCGCTCACCGGCCTGTCCAGGCGATGCACCACACCCAGAAACACATTGCCGGGCTTGGCATACTTCTCCTTAAGATACTGCTTGACTGTTTCAGAGAGCGGCGTGTCCCCCGTCTTATCGCCCTGAACGATTTCAGACACAGTCTTGTTGACTACAATGATATGATTGTCTTCGTAAACAACTTCCATAAATACTTCGCATATAAACGCAGAAGACGCAAAGACGCAGAGATCCGGTCCCTGCGTTTCTGCGTCCCTACATCAAACAAATGTTCTCAAAAATTACATATTCATGCCACCGTCAACCTGAATAACCTGTCCTGATACATAAGAAGACAAGTCGGATGCCAGGAACAATGCGATGTTGGCCACATCTTCCGGCGTACCGCCGCGGCGCAACGGAATCCGCTTGTTCCATTCAGCCTTCACTTCGTCAGAAAGCTGCGCAGTCATGTCGGTGATAATAAATCCCGGAGCGATGGCGTTTGCGCGGATGCCGCGTGAGCCCAACTCCTGAGCGATAGATTTTGCCAGCGCAATCAGTCCGGCCTTTGAAGCCGAATAGTTGCACTGTCCGGCATTGCCGTGTACGCCTACCACAGAAGCCATATTGATGATGTTTCCGCTTCTCTGACGCATCATGATTGGCGTGCAGGCATGGATAAAGTTGAAGGCCGACTTCAGGTTTACGGCAATAACCGCATCCCATTGTCCTTCACTCATGCGCATCATCAGGCCGTCTTTCGTGATTCCGGCATTGTTCACCAGAATGTCAATCGAGCCGAAGTCGCTGTGGATCTGCTCCACAACCTTGGCGGTTTCTTCAAAACTTGCGGCGTTCGAAGCATATCCCTTCACCTTCACGCCATAAGCGGCGATTTCCTTTTCTGTATTCTGACCGTTTTCATCAATTACCAAGTCTGTAAACGCTATGTTGGCTCCTTCAGAAGCAAACTTCAAGGCAATGGCCTTACCGATACCACGGGCAGCACCCGTAATGATAGCTGTTTTTCCAGTTAATAATCCCATTTTCTTTTTATATTAAAAATTAAACTATAAGTTGTCGCGTCTGTTCTTGCAGCCCAATGCGCCGAAAACGATCTTCGACACATAGCGCCACCCGATTTCATCATCCAGATCGTCGGCGATTTGCCCGCGGATATACGGCACTTCAATACCTTTTATACAATAATGCAGGATATCGGCCATGATATCCACATTGTCGAGATCAAAATAACCGGCATCCTTCCCGTCCTGAAGCACCTTCTGGAAAAGAAGGATTTCTTTATGGTCGAACTCCTTCCTTACAGCCTCAACCTTCCAGATATCCCTGAAGAAGCTTGCCTTCAACGTTCCGTTACGGTAAACGACCATTTTGATGGCCTCGAGATGTGTCATTATCAGTTCCATGATTTTATCGTCGGGGGCCGTATGCCTTTCGGCGGCCTGTTCCATCTTGGTGGAAAGCACTTCAAGCTCCGACTCTACGACAGCCAGATAAATCTGATCCTTGCTTTTGAAATAAGTGTACAAAGTCCGCCGCCCTTTCTTTGAGGCCACAGCAATATCGTTCATCGTCGTCTCTTCAACTCCTTTTTTCGCAAAAAGCTGACGGGCGACATCGACCAATTGGGCTCTCGTTCTCTGTACAGTCATTGTTTATTGCACATAATGATATTGATGTGAGCAAAATTAGTGCTTTTCTTTCTATTACACAAATATAGACACCGCAAATTGGCAAAAAAGGCGAAACCCGAAAGCGCATCCTTCCGCTTCCGTAAAGCAAGGAACGGCATGCCGGCTATTTCTTCATCTCCAGGCTGAAGATACAAATCTCCAACTTAAAGATACATATCTCCAGCCTGAAGACATGCATCTTTAGCCTGAGGATGAAGCTTGCTTCCCGACAAGCCCACGATTCCAGCGTATCTTTTCATGTCAAAAAAACGCCCTGCACAGGTGTCCATAACCGTTTATGAAGAAGCATTGAAAAAATATTGCATAAAAAATTTGTTTTTTCAGAAAAGAAGCCGTACCTTTGCAGCGGATTTGAGAAAGAGTATATATCGCGGAGTGGAGCAGTTGGTAGCTCGTTGGGCTCATAACCCAAAGGTCGTCTGTTCGAGTCAGGCCTCCGCAACCAAAAGTCCGGAAACGGAAAAAGAACTTAACACCGCGGAGTGGAGCAGTTGGTAGCTCGTTGGGCTCATAACCCAAAGGTCGTCTGTTCGAGTCAGGCCTCCGCAACCAAAAGATGCAGAAAGAGCCTCACAAAGGCTCTTTTTTTATTTCACGCAAACAAAAAATAATGTAACTTTGTTGTCATAGACATATAATACAAATCAAATCCTCTTATCATTATGACACGAATTTACTCTAAACTGACCGATTTAATCGGACATACCCCAATTGTACAACTTAACCGGCTGGCGGAAAAACACGGAGCGCAAGCACCGCTGTTCGCCAAAGTAGAATTTTTCAACCCCGGAGGAAGCGTAAAAGACCGCATTGCCCTGGCTATGATTGAAGACGCCGAAAGACAAGGCAGACTGACTCCGGAAGCCGTCATCGTTGAACCCACAAGCGGAAACACTGGTGTAGGACTTGCGTGGATCGCTTCCGTAAAAGGATACAAAACCATTCTGACCATGCCCGAAACCATGAGCATAGAGCGCAGAAAACTATTAAAGGCACTGGGAGCCGAAATCGTGCTGACACCCGGAAGTGAAGGAATGGGAGGAGCCATACGCAAGGCCGAAGAACTGCGGAATTCCATCCCGGGAGCCATCACACTGCAGCAGTTCGAGAACCCGGCCAATCCGGAAGCCCACGCACACGGAACGGCTCATGAAATCTGGGAAGACACGGACGGAAAGGTTAACGTATTTGTAGCGGGCGTAGGAACCGGAGGCACAGTAAGCGGAACCGGGAAAGCCCTCAAGCAACTCAACCCGCATATTGAAATCGTGGCCGTAGAACCGGACAGCTCCCCCGTACTCTCGGGAGGGAAAGCCGGACCGCACAAGATCCAGGGAATAGGAGCCGGATTCATTCCCAAAACCTACAACCCGGATGTTGTGGACAAGATCATACGGGTTACAAACGAAGACGCCATGCAAACCGCCCGCGAACTCGCCAAGACAGAAGGTCTTCTGGTAGGCATCTCATCCGGTGCGGCCGCTTATGCAGCCCTTCAGCTGGCCAAGAGCGACGAATACAAAGGAAAGAATATCATCGCCCTGCTTCCGGACACCGGAGAAAGATACCTTTCTACTGAACTTTTCAGCACGGAAGGATAGCAGCAAACGGCAGGGAGCGTGCGCAATAAACGCACAACGGTCACATATTGCAGGGAGAACAGCAAAAAAAGAGCTGCAAATTTTTCCAAATCAAAAAGAATCAGTATCTTTGCAACCCGAAAACGACCATTGCACACGTTTTTTGTGTTACCAGGAAATAATAACAATAAAAGCATATACAAAAATGAAAAAAGGCATTCATCCTGAGAACTACCGTCCGGTAGTATTTAAAGACATGTCAAACGGTGACATGTTCTTGTCACGCTCCACTTGCGCCACAAAAGACACTATTGAATTTGAAGGCGAAACTTATCCGCTGATCAAGTTGGAAATTTCAAGCACTTCACATCCGTTCTACACAGGTAAAGCTAAGCTGGTAGACACTGCAGGACGTGTCGACAAGTTCATGAGTCGCTACGCAAACCACAAGAAAAAATAAGCAAACCTTTAAAGAAAACAGGCACTCTTGAAAAGGAGTGCCTGTTTTTTTATGCCCGGACGGAACAAAAAAAGACAAAAAAAAGAATGCCATCCGATGATGGCATCCCCTTGAAAGACATTTGAATCTGCCTTTAAGCTTTCACACGGCCCACATACGAACCGTCACGAGTATCCACCTCAATCATTTCGTCTGTATTAATGAACAGAGGTACACGCACGGTAGCTCCGGTTTCAACCGTAGCAGGCTTCGTTGTATTTGTTGCAGTATCTCCCTTCAAGCCCGGCTCAGTGTATGTAACCTTCAGCTGAACTTTCACCGGAAGCTCTGCATAAAGAATCGTTTCAGTAGAAGCGTCAGAAACCACGTCAACCACCATTTCTTCCTTCAGGAAGTCAACGCCTTCAATCTGGTCATGTGCGATGGGCACCTGCTCAAATGTTTCCTGATTCATGAAAATATAATCTTCACCTTCCTTATAAAGGAACTGGTAAGGACGGCGTTCAACACGGACATCTTCCAGCTTTTCACCGATATTGAAACGGCGTTCCAATACATATCCGTCAACCACATCTTTCAACTTAGTACGCATGAAAGTATTTCCCTTTCCCGGCTTTACATGCAAAAAATCAATGCAGAAATACAGCTTTCCGTCCATACGGATAGCTGTTCCGATTTTAATGTCTTGAGCATTAATCATAACTAGAAATCTTTTATATTATTTACTGTGTTAATCGTCTGAATCTGATTTCGAGCGCAAAATTAATCTAAATCAAGAAAAAACGCAAAAAGATTTCAGTAAAAAAGACTTAGCACTTTGATTATTTAAAAAAAGTCACTAATTTTGCAGCCCGAACGTATGGAATAATAACATAATAATATATAGAAAGATGAAAAGAACCTACCAACCCTCTAACAGAAAGAGAAAGAACAAACACGGATTCCGTGAAAGAATGTCTACCGCCAACGGTCGTCGAGTTTTGGCAGCACGCCGCGCTAAAGGCCGCAAGAAACTGACTGTTTCTGACGAATACAATGGCGTAAAAGCTTAAATCCTTTTATTAAAGCTACATCAGGAGCCGCAAGAACATGAGTCTTTGCGGCTTCTTTCTTTTTTACAGCCGCACTGCCCGGCAACACAGACAATAAGACAATAGATAAGAAATAGGAAGCACTAAATTTTACGAATCCACAAACTGCATACAGGCCAAAAGGGCTACCTTTGCAGATAACAACCATTAAAGAAAATAAATTATGAAAAACTGTATTTCATTTTTATCTGCCTGTGCATGGCATCTTTCTGCCTGACAGCATGTACAGACGATGAAGGCAAGCAAAGCTCAGGCACCAATCTGACCCCGGATGAACATAAGGAAAAACTGGAAAATATCGGACTGGAAGTGCTCGGAAAAATCAACCCGGCAGACCATGAAAAGCTGCTCAACGCCATAGACAACTTCGCAAGGCTGGCAGACGACGGGCTGGACATCGAGCGGGACAAAGCAATCCAGTCGGGAGTGAATCTGGCAAAGACGATGGCAAACATTTGCCGCAGATCCAACCCGGGAGAAATGATGAGTTTCGCCAATGCAAAAAGCGATGTGTATGCGGCTGCTCAGTTCGCAAAAATCTATACATATAATAATGGGAACTGGGAAGCAACGGAATCTGCCGACCGGTCGCTGGAGTTTCGCTTCCCTGTAGACAACCAAGATGCAGTCTTGAGAATCACAGCTTCTGAAGAAGAAACGTTTGTAGACCTTCACGATGAAAATGGAATCCATTATGCGGCGTATATTCCCCATACGGCTACGGCTACATTCACACTCGGCGGTGAAACCTTGGCAAACGTGAATGTGGAAACAGATGTGAACAATGAAGCCAGAACAGCCGTTGTCAACTCCACCATGAGTTCCAACAGTTATGAGTTCAGTGCCTTGGTCAATGCTTCCAAAACGGATGCGTCTGCCGATTTCTCTGTCGTCGTAAGAGGGGAAACGCTCATCTCTGGCACCACGCATCTCACCGGAACTGACATGACCGACGGCGACAACATCAGCGACATCGTCGGAAACGACGGCGACAATCTGGAAGACATGTTCAACGGAGCCAACGCGGAAGTCAACATCAACAACCAGGCAATCATCAAAGCTTCATGCTCCAACATAAATGCTTTCGTTGACTTGCTGGAAGATCTCGACAACCGGTATCCTTCATGGGAAGAACAAGAAAGTCAGGAGTACAACGACAAGGTGGCAGCTGCCTATAACAAATATAACACAGCAGAGCTTTACTATACAGACGGCGACAATGTTATCGCCAATCTGAGCATGCAGAGCTATCTGTATGAGGACACCTACAATCCTGAATACAATTATTATGATGTCGAACCGATAATCACATTCGTGTCCGACGAGTCGTCGTTCAGCATCGAAAGCTATTTTGATGACATCAGTTTCAATGACCTGATCAACAGCGCAGAAGATTTGACCGAAGCATACAAAGACTATCTTCAGTATCTGGTGGGATGAACCTCCCGCTGGAGATACGAAACTTTATCGGGGATGTATCAAGACCGCTTGGTGCATCCCTTTTGTTCGCAACCGTTTGGACTGATATCTCATGACAAAAACCGTATTCGCACTTTTGCTGTTCTTTTCCTGCTGCCAGCTCAAGGCCCAGCCTTCTGATACGCTCTATCTCCCCAAAGACACCGTCTATGAGCTGGACGTAGTGGAAATTTCGGCGGTAAGGGACAACAGTATCATGTCGGGAAGGATTGATCTGAAAGCGGAAAACCTCCAGTCTTTGCCGAAATTTCTCGGAACAACGGACATGTTGCGGACCATACAACTGACACCCGGCATACAAACCAGCGGCGAACTGGACGCCGGCCTGTATATCAGGGGATGTGAATCCGGACACAATCAGGTCATGTTCAATGACGTTCCCATTTATAATCCTATGCATCTCATGGGTTTCTTCTCTATCTTCAACAGCGACCACATCTCGTCAAGCTCCATCTACAAATCATACATTTCTCCCCAATACGGAGGACGCCTGTCGGGAACAGTCTGTGTGTCAAGCAAGTCGGAGCAGGCAGAGCGCACATCCGTAAGCGGAACCGTAGGGATACTCTCTTCGCAGGCTACGCTGGAAACTCCCGTCAATGACAAGAGCAGCCTGTATCTTTCGGGCAGAGGCACCTATGTCAATCTGCTGCTGGGCCTGATTGACCTGAACGAAGAAAGCGTCCAGCCCGAGTATGGCTTTCAAGACTACAACCTCACCTACACGGCAAAGCCTACCGAGAAAAGCGACGTGCTGGTGAATGCATTTTTCGGAATGGACGATTTTTCCATCAAAGAATATTATTATCAGGCCAACGGAGGAATTTCATGGAAAAATGCAGCTGTATCCCTGCAATGGACGCAGCAATTGTCCGCTTCCAGCCGCATGGCTCATACGGCCTATTATTCGTATTACGATAATCTTATTGACGTAAACTTTGCCGGAAGCCAGATCCGCTTTCCGTCACGCATACAGGATTTCGGTTATAAAGGGAAGTATCACTTCCGGACAGGGCGATGTTACTGGACGGCAGGAGCGGATTATGTCCGGCATTCCGTCCGCCCGCAATATCCCGAAACACAGGATCTGTTCAGCTCCGCATTGAGCCAGTCAGCAGAGAAAATACAAACTCATGAATATGGCATCTATGCACAAGGGTCATTTCATCTGTCACCACAGATCAGTGCCCGGTTGGGACTGAGGTACAGCGGCTCTATCCAGCCGGGGCATGCTCCCTACCATGGGCTTGAGCCGCGCGTGTCTTTGGAATACGAATGGAAAAACGACCGGAAAATCATGTTCTCCTACACTTTACAGCGCCAGTACATGAATCAGATCGTTGTGTCGGGCATCGGATTTCCCACGGACTTCTGGTTACCAGCCTCCAAGAATATACCGGCACAGAAAGCCCATAGCCTGTCCTTAGGATATTTCCATGCGATAAACGGACGTGACTATGAATTCAGCGTGGAGGGATATTTCAAAAGGCTGTACAATCAGTTTGAGTTCAACGGAGAAATGCTTGACATGGTAAACCAGTCTTATCAGATTGACGAGCACCTCAATATGGGCGACGGGCATAGCTACGGCATAGAATTCATGTTCCAGAAGCATACGGGAAGGCTCAACGGATGGATCAGCTATACATTGGGGCGATCCACCCGGAAATTTCCCGACATAAACGGAGGGAAAACATTTCCCGCAAAGAACGACCGGAGGCACAACCTCTCCGTAGTGACCAACTACAAACTGAACGAGCGGTGGGAACTCTCCGGCATATTCGTTTACGCAACCGGAAGCGCGTTCACGATGCCTGCCGCACTTTATCTGATAGGAGAAAATGCCATCAATGAATATGGGCCTCACAACGGAGCGCGGATGCCGGCCTATCACCGCATGGACCTGTCGGCCAGCTATTGGTTCAAGCGGAACTCCAGAAGAGAGAGCATGATCAATATCTCGCTTTACAACGCTTATGGCCGGGAGAACCCGATATACCTGTCAGTCGGAATCGAGGCAGACAGGGAAAAAGGAAAAGTGCGCATCTCGCCCAAAGGCCAGAGTCTGTATTCGTTTGTCCCCTCAATCAGTTATTCATTCAAGTTTTAGCATGAAAAAGATAAGCCTTAAAAGTCTTCCACTTGTGCTGTCAGCTCTCTGCGGATGTACGCCCGAGTTCGACTTCGGAAGCATCGATTTTGAACCTCAGATCGTAGTAGAGGGATGGATTGAAAACGGCGGAGTGGCCAATGTCTGTCTGACGCAAGCATTGACTATGGATATGGACACAGCCGGAACTTCCATCTCTGACATTGCCATCCGCTGGGCAAAGGTAACGGTCAGCGACGGCCAAACAGAAGAAGTGCTGACAGGAAGAGTAGACAAGAACTATATGCCTCCTTTTATCTACAGAGGAAGCCGCATCAAAGGAGAAACAGGAAAAACTTACCGGCTGAAAGTAGAATATTCCGGGCGTGTGCTTACGGCCAGCACGACAATCCCTCCCGTCACCCCGATTGAGAAGCTGACGGTGAGCAAGTGCACGGACAGCGACACGCTTTATCAGATTGAGCTGAAATTCCATGATGACCCGCTCCAGCAAAACTATTACAAGATATTCACTCAGGTCATTCCTGAAGACACACGTTTTTATCCGGCTTTTATGGGAACCTTTGCAGACAATGTGCTGGAAGACAATACGGGAAGCGTCCGGGCAAACAGAGCCATGAGGCATTCGCATATAGGAAAGTACACTCCTTTCTTTTCGCTCAACGATACGGTCAACGTCAAGCTCACCCAGTTGCCCGAAGAGGGATTCGAGTTCTGGAGCGGCTACGAAAATGAAATCATCAACGGAAAGAATCCGATTTTCCCCAGCTCCACCAACCTGAGCACAAACATTCAGGGAGGAAAAGGCATATGGTGCGGATACGGAAAAGTGATACGCCGCGTAACAATTGCGGACAGCATCAGATAAAAAAAGCGAATCCTAAAAGTTTTTTGTTCAACTTGTCGGATTCGCTTCGCAGTTTAATATCATATCTTGTCCCGAAGCATCCGGCATTCAGTCATACAGCCTTCTGCCCAAGAAACGAAATATCAGTCCTTTATCAGGTCATTGCCCGTCATGTCTGCCGGCTGAGGCATTCCCATGATATGCAGAATAGAAGGAGCAACATCAGCCAGGACACCGTTTTCTACCTTTGCATTCTTGTTGGCTGTCACATATACGAACGGAACAGGGTTCAATGAATGCGCAGTATTCGGAGTGCCATCATCATTCAGCGCATGATCGGCATTTCCATGGTCAGCAATGATGATTACCTCGTAATCATTGGCCTTGGCAGCCTCTACAGTGTCACGCACGCAATTGTCGATTGCAGTCACCGCCTTCTCGATTGCCTCGTAAACACCTGTATGCCCTACCATGTCACCGTTGGCGTAATTTACAACGATAAAATCATATTTCTTTGTATTGATAGCTTCCACAAGCTTATCCTTCACCTCGTATGCGCTCATCTCCGGCTTCAGGTCGTAGGTGGCAACCTTCGGACTCGGAACCAGAATGCGGTCCTCATTGTCAAACGGAGTTTCACGTCCTCCATTGAAGAAGAATGTAACGTGAGCATATTTTTCTGTTTCAGCGATATGCAGCTGCGTCTTTCCATTCTTTGAAAGATACTCGCCCAGCGTGTCCTGAACGTTTTCTTTGGGGAAAAGGATATGCACGCCTTTGAATGAAGCGTCATACGGAGTCATGCAATAATACTGCAATCCCGGAATCGTCTTCATGCCTTCTTCAGGCATATCCTGCTGCGTAAGCACGATAGTCAGCTCTTTCGCACGGTCGTTGCGGTAGTTGAAGAAAATAACGGCGTCGCCTTCCTTGATCGTACCGTCAAAGTTTGCGTTATTGATCGGTTTGATAAATTCGTCCGTAACGCCCTCATCGTATGATTCCTGCATGGCCTGCACCATATCTGCAGCCTGCTTTCCCTTGCCTTCAACCAGCAAGTCGTATGCTTCCTTGACACGGTTCCAGCGCTTGTCGCGGTCCATGGCATAAAAACGCCCTACGATAGAGGCAATTCGTCCGGCAGATTGCGCGCAATGAGCAGTCAGCTGTTCGATAAATCCCTTTCCGCTCTTCGGATCTGTATCACGTCCGTCCATAAAGCAATGGATGAATGTATTGTTTTCCAGACCGTATTCTTTCGCAATATCACACAGTTTGAAGAGATGAACCAATGACGAGTGGACACCGCCATTCGAAGTCAACCCCATGAAATGAATATTCTTGTTATGCTCTTTTGCATAAGTGAAAGCAGAAACCACTTCTTTATTTTTCAGAATGCTGCCGTCAGCGCACGCACGGTTGATTTTAACCAAGTCCTGATATACGATACGTCCTGCACCGATATTCAAGTGACCTACTTCCGAGTTGCCCATCTGTCCGTCAGGCAATCCGACATTTTCACCGCTTGCCTGCAACTGAGAATGAGGATACTCAGCCAACAGACTGTCCCAATACGGAGTCGGGGTATTGAAAATCACATCATCTTTCTTGTGGTCACCACATCCCCATCCGTCAAGAATCATTAATAGTGCTTTCTTTGCCATAATTATTTTGTTTAAAAGTTGAAATCCACTTTATGTTTTCCGACAGCAAAAATACAAAATATCCTCGGTCGAAATGCAGATTTAACAAATAAAAAATGTCATCCAAGCCGTTTGGCTCGAATGACATTTCTCTATTTCCTGATATAAGGCAAATTATTCGGCACGCAAAGTGAAGCGCTTGAAGTCAACGACTGCCAATTCCGGATCAGCGGCCTTCAATGCATCCGCAACCGTCTTTTTCGGATCCATGATGCTTTCCTGCTTCAACAGGCAGACTTCTTTCAGGAATTTGCCCAAACGGCCTTTTGCTATATTCTCAATCATAGCTTCAGGCAGGTTTGCAGCTTTCTCGGCAGCAACAGAAGCCTTGATTTCTTTTGCCTTAGCAACATCTTCAGCAGTAATCCATCCCTTAGCCATGTTGCTTTCCATGTGCTCTTCGCTGTCTACGTGAGCAGGATTAATGCCTGCTTTCTTCAAAGCGGCATCTACAGCCTTCTGCACCTGTTCAGCTTTAGTCTTTTCGATGGCAACCTTGATTTCTTCCTGTTTCACAGCTTCAGGAACACCGGCTTCGTCAATGGCAATCGGATTCATAGCAGCAATCTGCATGCAGATTTCGTGAGCGACACTTTCGCTGCAAGGCTTGTTGAAAGCCACCAGTGTGCAAAGCTGATTCTTGTTCATGTGGTTATAAACAGCTGTGCAAGCTCCCGAAACGAAGCTATAGCCGTCCAGTTCAGTCTTTTCACCAGTTACACCGCTACGTTCGATCACAGCATCTGCTACCGTACCGTTACCCATCGGCAAAGCTTTCACTTCGTCCAATGTCTTGCATTTATTAGCTATTGCAGCATCAAGGATGGCTTGAGTCAATGCAACGAAGTCTGCATTCTTAGCAACGAAATCTGTTTCACATTTCAGAGCAATCATTGCAGCATAATCGCCTGTAGACTTAGCAAGCACACAACCTTCTGAAGTTTCACGGTCAGAACGTTTTGCAGCTACAGCCTGTCCTTTTTTACGAATAATTTCCATAGCCTTGTCAAAATCGCCTTCAGCTTCTGTCAAAGCGTTTTTGCAGTCCATCATACCAGCTCCCGTCATTTTACGAAGCTTGGTAATCTCAGCCATACTTACAGCCATAATCAATCGGGTTTATTAGTTAATTAATGAATTATCAAAAAAACAAGGAGTTAAAGAAGTCATACCGAACCAGGAGGAAGATGACAGCAAACCATCTTCTACATCCTTTCTGTCCGACTCCTTTAGCTCCTTGAAAATATTAAGCTTCTTCGTCTTCCTTAGTCATGAAAGCAGCAGCCTTAGATGCATTGATGGCATCTTCTTCAGCCTTGTCCATACGAGCTTTAACGGCTTTCTTCTTGCCACCTTTCTGTGCATTTTCGCCAGCAGCTTCCATATCTACCTTTTCAGCCTTTCTTTCTTCCAAGCCTTCAGCCATAGCACCGCAGCAAGCGTCCAGAATTACTTCGATAGACTTTGTTGCATCGTCGTTAGCCGGAATGACATAATCAACATTCGAAGGATTTGAGTTTGTATCCACAATTGCAAATACAGGAATGCCCAAACGGTTAGCTTCGCGAACTGCGATATTTTCCTTCATCACGTCAACAACGAACAAAGCCGACGGCAAACGAGTCAGATCAGCGATAGAACCAAGATTCTTTTCCAATTTGGCACGCTGGCGAGAAATCTGCAGAATTTCTCTCTTAGACAGATTTGCATATGTACCATCGTTAGTCAGCTTGTCAATAGTAGCCATCTTCTTCACAGCCTTACGGATTGTCGGGAAGTTAGTCAGCATACCGCCCGGCCAACGTTCGATAACATAAGGCATATTCACAGAAGCTGCTTTCTCAGCAACAATCTGCTTTGCTTGTTTCTTAGTAGCAACAAACAGGATTTTCTTTCCTGATTTCGCGATCTGCTTCAAAGCTTCGGCAGCTTCGTCAACTTTCGCAACGGTTTTATTCAGATCTATGATATGGATTCCATTACGTTCCATAAAAATATACGGAGCCATTGCAGGGTTCCACTTTCTTTTCAGATGTCCGAAGTGGCAACCAGCCTCCAATAATGTATCAAAATTAACTCTTGACATTGTTCTAATCTTTTAATCGTTTACTTTCCTTTTTGTTTTAAATGAACCAACCGACAGGTAGTCCTTCCACAAACCACTTGCAGGAAGAGTCCTGACAGTTTAGATGCTAAACGCCTTTTTAAGTTTCTGAGTTCTTGAGTTTTTAAGTTTCCGGATTGACATATCCGAATATTGCCGACAAACTTATAAACAAAAAAACCGACGAACTCAAATCAACGTTTACTGAACTGGAATCTACGGCGTGCTTTCGGACGTCCCGGTTTCTTACGTTCAACAGAACGAGAATCACGAGTGATGAAGCCCTCTGCACGAAGCGACTTCTTATCTTCAGGGTTGATTTTAACCAACGCGCGGGCAATAGCCAAGCGAAGAGCCTGAGACTGGCCGGTAAATCCACCGCCATTCAGGTTTACTTTAATGTCATATTTTTCAGCTACATCCAGCTTGTTCAACGGTTGTTTTACTACAAACTGCAGAATCGGTGAAGGAAAGTATACTGCAAGATCTCTTTTATTGATAGTAATCTTTCCTGTGCCTTCGCTTACGAATACACGAGCGACTGCGCTTTTACGTCTGCCTAATGCATTTACTACTTCCATGCTCTATTATTTAAGTGAATTAATATCAATTACTTTCGGCATCTGAGCTTCGTGTTTGTGTTCGCTGCCTGCATAGATATACAGGTTGCCCAGCAATTTGGCTCCCAAACGGTTCTTGGGAAGCATACCCTTCACAACTCTTCTCATCAGCTTGTCTGCACCGTTAGGCTTAGCCATCAGACGAGCCGGAGTAATCTCACGCTGACCGCCAGGATATCCCGTATAGCTCAGATAAATCTTGTCAGTCATCTTCTTGCCTGTAAATTTCACTTTGTCTGCATTGATGATAATCACATTGTCACCGCAGTCTACATGAGGAGTAAAGTTCGGTTTATACTTACCTCTCAACAACTTTGCAACTTTTGCACCGAGGCGGCCTACAACCTGATCGGTAGCATCAACAACAACCCACTCTTTCGTTACGGTTGCCTGATTTGCAGAAATGGTCTTGTAACTTAAAGTATCCACTCTTTGAAAAAATTTAAAATGTTAACTACTAAAAAACAATTATCTTCCGACCTTCTTTCCCGGACAAAAAGAAAGAGAAGTCCTCAGAATTAAAAATTTATCACTTGTTGATAATAATCGGCTTGCAAAGGTACGGCTTTTCTTTTAACCGACAAAGATTTTAAGCATTTTTTTCGCTTGATAAGAGCTTGATAATTAACCCACACACATACAAAAAAAACAGACGCAGTCCGGAAGCCGGCACTGCATCCGTACAACGTCTGTGAAATTTCATGGAATGAAAACCTGACTTACCTGAACACGTCACCAGGATAAGAAGATGCCACATCAACACGTTTCCACACCTCATTATACCAGGCTTCTATTTTATTGCCATTTATGTCGGTATCTACAAAATACTTCACTGTCATCAGCGTTCCGTTCTCCTTCATTTCAAAATACATTTTGTTTTCCTTCCCCTCCAATTGGGGCAAATGTACATTCTTTTCTATATATTCGGTATAAAACGTGCCGGAAGTCAGACTGAATGTCCCATAGCCGATAATGACAGCACCCGCCGGTGTCATAACCAAATTGCAAAAACGGCCGTCATTGCTTAAAATCTTCAGCGAATGACTTGTCCGCAATTCGCCTGGAACATCGGGAGATGCAGAACAATAGAAACACATCTGCCAAATGCCGCTAAGATTAATCGGACGCTTTTCCTGGATATCCTGCGCATTGACTGTACTCATACCGCAGAAACACCCTAAAATCATGACAAACAAAAAACGCATTCTCATAGCTTAAAAGTTTTAAGGATTTCGATAAGTGTTATTTACAAATCTACGAAAAGATATTCACATAAGAGAATTTTTCATGAAATTTCTTCCCGCCGGAAAAGAATATCAGAAAGTTTTACCAACAAACAGAAAAAAGAAAGTCCGCCACAATCGGGCGGACTTTCGATTCTTATCAGAATTCGGCATTGCGCGGCGTACGGGGGAAGGGAATCACATCTCGGATGTTCGCCATACCTGTGACAAACAGCAGCAGACGTTCAAATCCGAGTCCGAATCCGGAATGCGGACAAGTTCCATACTTCCGCGTATCAAGATACCACCACATATCCTTCATCGGGATATGGAGTTCCTTGATCCGGGCGAGCAATTTATCATAACTAGCCTCACGCTCCGACCCTCCAATGATTTCACCGATCTTCGGGAACAGCACATCCATGGCACGCACAGTCTTGCCGTCATCGTTCTGCTTCATATAGAACGCCTTGATTTCCTTCGGATAATCAGTCAGGATTACCGGACGCTTGAAATGTTCTTCAACCAGATAACGCTCGTGTTCAGAAGCCAAATCAACGCCCCAATATACCGGGAACTCAAACTTATGGCCGGCAGCCACTGCGTCTTCCAGTATTTTGATGCCTTCAGTATACGGCAGACGTACAAATTCCTCTTTCAGCACTCCCTGCAAACGCTCTATCAAGCCTTTGTCAAACATGTCGTTCAAGAATTTCACGTCATCATAACAATTGTCAAGAGCCCACTGTACGCAATACTTGATGAATTCTTCAGCCAAATCCATATTGTCGTTGATGTCATTGAAAGCAACCTCAGGCTCAATCATCCAGAATTCAGCCAAATGACGCGGCGTATTAGAATTCTCAGCACGGAATGTAGGACCGAACGTATAGATAGCGCCCAGCGATGTAGCAGCCAATTCGCCTTCCAACTGACCGGAAACCGTAAGGCTGGCTTGTTTGCCAAAGAAATCGTCATCATAAATGATCGACCCGTTCTCATCCTTCTTCAAATCATACAGATTAAGAGTAGTCACCTGAAACATCTGTCCGGCACCTTCACAGTCAGAAGCTGTAATCAATGGCGTATGGAAATAAAAGAATCCACGGTCGTGGAAGAACTTATGAATAGCAATAGCCATGTTATGACGAATACGGAAAACGGCTCCAAACGTATTTGTACGCGGACGAAGATGAGCAATCTCCCGAAGGAACTCCATCGAATGGCCTTTCTTCTGCAAAGGATAAGTATTGTCGCAAACGCCGAGCACTTCTATTTCCGTGGCCTGAACCTCAGCGGCCTGTCCGGCTCCCACCGACTCTACCAGCTTTCCGTTCACACTCAGGCAAGCCCCGGTAGTAATCTGTTTAAGAACCGACTCGTCAAAATTAGCCAGATCAACCACAATTTGAATATTATGAATTGTAGACCCGTCATTCAGTGCTATAAAGTTCACCTGCTTGCTGCCACGGCGCGTCCGCACCCAACCCTTTACATTTACAATCTCGCCAAATGTCGGTTTTGTCCACAAGTCTACGATTTTTGTCCTACGAATTTTTTCCATATTATCTCAAATTATATTTTTATTATCTAAGACAAAGGGCACAAAGTGCAGAACCAAGAACATTCTTCCTCCAACTTTGTGCCCATATACTTTTCATGACCGTTTCTCTGCTCACTCAAAAGCTCCCATACGAAGCATGTTCACTTCATTTTCCGTCAGATAACGCCAATCTCCGCGACGGAGCCCCTTCTTCGTCAGTCCGGCAAAATATACGCGGTCCAGTTTTACGACACGGTATCCCAACGATTCAAAGATCCGGCGCACGATACGGTTCTTTCCTGAATGGATTTCTATCCCTACCTGCGATTTGTCTGTGTCCGAGGCATAGCTTACCGCATCGGCATGGATTTCGCCGTCATCAAGCGTGATACCCTGCACGATCTTGTCCAAGTCAGCCCTTGTCACATTCCGGTCACAATACACATGATAGATTTTCTTCTTGAGGAATTTCGGATGAGTAAGCTTCGAAGCCAAATCACCGTCATTCGTCAGCAACAGCACACCGGTTGTATTGCGGTCAAGACGGCCGACCGGATAAATACGCTCCCGACAGGCGCCCTTCACAAAATCCATCACCGTTTTCCGCTCCTGAGGATCGTCAGATGTAGTCACGCAATCCTTCGGTTTGTTAAGCAGCACATAAACCTTGCGTTCAATGCTTACAAGCTCGTCATGGAACTTCACCTCGTCCGAACGTTTGATTTTCGTTCCCAGTTCAGTCACCACCACGCCGTTCACAGAAACCACTCCCGCCGTAATGAATTCATCCGCTTCGCGGCGCGAACAGATTCCGGCATTGGCGAGGAACTTGTTCAAACGGATGGGAGCATCCGGATCTGCCAGAATATCCTTGTATTCGATCTGTTTCTTCTTGCTGTATTTTGCATTCGGATCATAATCGGCTGTACGCGGACGGAAGCCTCTTCCCTGCGGACGGCTGTACCCTCCTTGCCCGCCGTTATTATAGCGCGGACGATACGGGCGTTCTCCATCCTCCTGACCATTGCCAAAACGAGAGTTTCCTCCCGAGTAGCGCGAATTATACGAATTTTGCCGGCCATTCCAGCTTCCTCCGCTGTTAGAGCCATAACGCGGGTTATACGATTGACGTTCGCCCTCCTCAGCATTGTCATTGTTGTACGAACCATACGGACGATTTCCGTACGGACGCTGCTGCGGACGGTTTCCATACGGGCGCTGATAGCGGCCTTCACCGTTTCCATTAAAACGAGGAGTATAGGAAGAGCGGTAACTCCCGTTTCCTCCTTCCTTATTATATGAACGTCGGCCAGCATTGTAGCTGCCGCTCTTTTCACCTCTGTTATACCTGTTGCTTCCTTCTCTGTTGTAAGATTTGTAACCGTCACGGCCAGACTGGCTGTTCTCACCTTCCTGTCTGAATTCTTTTTCTGCCATAATAAAATTCTTTTTTCAAAATTAATAATTAGACCCCTCTCGGGCTCAATTCTCAAATTCCTGTATAGTTGTGCGGTGTTATAGCCCGCAATTCTTTCTTAATATTTTCGCTTACTTCCAACGTATCAATGAAATTCGCTATAGACTCTTCGGTTATTGCCTGGTTCGTGCGCGTCAAGGCCTTCAGCGCCTCGTAGGGATGAGGATAAGCCTCCCGGCGAAGAATAGTCTGGATAGCTTCAGCCACAACGCTCCAGCAATTGTCCAAGTCTTCGTTTATCTTATGTTCGTTCAGCAAAAGCTTGCCCAGCCCCTTCAATGAGCTTTGGATAGCAATGAGCGTATGTCCGAAAGGCACACCCACATTGCGCAAAACGGTTGAATCAGTCAAATCACGCTGCAATCTTGAAACCGGAAGCTTCATCGACAGATGAGAGAACACCGCATTGGCAATTCCCAGATTTCCTTCCGCATTTTCAAAATCAATCGGATTAACCTTATGCGGCATCGCGCTGGAACCGACCTCGCCCGCTTTTATCTTCTGCTTGAAATACTCCATCGAGATATACATCCAGAAGTCACGGTTCATGTCAATCATTATCGTATTGATACGCTTCATCGCATCAAAAACCGCTCCCAGACAATCATAATTTGATATCTGTGTCGTAAACTCCTCGCGCTCCAGTCCCAGCTTTTCAGAAACGAATCTGTTTCCAAAAGCCTTCCAGTCAAACGCCGGATAAGCCACATGATGGGCATTATAATTTCCTGTGGCTCCTCCGAACTTGGCTGTAATCGGGCAAGACTTCAAGATTTCCAGCTGGCGCTTCAAGCGATAAACGAATACCATGATTTCCTTTCCCAAACGGGTAGGCGAAGCAGGCTGTCCGTGCGTCTTGGCAAGCATCGGAATATCCTTCCACTCTTCCGCATAAGAAGCCAGCTTGTCGATGAGTTCCTGAAGCTGAGGATAATAGACTTCGTTCAGCGCATCCTTGACCGACAAAGGAACAGACGTATTGTTGATATCCTGTGAAGTCAGTCCGAAATGAACGAACTCCTTATATGCATCAAGACCTCCCAGCTTGTCAAACTGTTCCTTGATGAAGTACTCCACAGCCTTGACATCATGATTTGTCACACTCTCAATTTCCTTGATGCGTGCGGCATCCTTCTCCGAGAAGTTGCGGTAAATGTCCCGCAGCGATTCAAACCGTGCCGGACCGACTCCTTCCAACTGAGGCAAAGGCAGTTCGCACAAGGTAATGAAATATTCAATTTCCACACGCACGCGATATTTCATCAGCGCGTATTCAGAAAAATAGTCGGCCAAAACTCCCGTTTTGTTTCTGTATCGACCGTCAATGGGTGATACAGCCGTGAGTAAATCAAGCTCCATCATGAGTAGAAAATATTTGATATCTTGTTTTTATGCGCAATTAATCAGGTTGCAAAGGTAATACTTTTTTTTCATAGATACGGGAGAGCAGGCACAAACTTTAGGATTTATTTTTAACGAGCCGTCTGAAGTCCGGCACATGACGCATCCATCGCCACCGTCTTCAACGGAAAAAACGTAGAATTCAGGCGCAGAGCTTGCCTGAGTTATGCGGCGAAGTATCCCGACTTCTGCCGTGAGAAACAGCAAGGGATGCCCTGAAATGAAGCCGCCCCATCTGGCAACGGCCTTGCCCTCCAAGGCATCCCTCGCGGGTGTGACACTTACGGAATATCAGACACTACTCCGTCCCTGCCACAATCAATAAGAAAAGTCTGTCTTTCTGACAAACACTTTATAATCCTTTATCAATCCCGGAGCGCCGGCTTCAGCGCGGGGCAACATCCGGAATCCGGTAATCTGATACTCCTTGCCCAGATCGATAACAATCTGATGCGGGTAAGCCGTATTGTCGACCGTCTGCCAGAATGTACTTTCCTGCAAGTCAAAGACCTTGTCGGCCGTACGATTGCCGCTGCGCGTTTCCTCGCTGTCAGCGTATACAATCTTCCAGGACTCGCGCGATACGGGCTTGCCGTCAGCTCCCAGCACATCCATCTCGGCAATGGCTGCAATATTTGTGCCATCGTAGTTAGAAGTGCCTTCCAGACAGAAATAGCGTCCGTTTACAGCCTTGCCGAACTTCACTTCCTGCCATCCGTTTCCAGAAGCAAACGTGCCAGCATGAACCGGAGTTTCAGAAGCCAGCTTCAGCGTCTGTCCGTCCTTGCGATGAGTTTCAGGAGCCTTTTCGCGGAGCATATCCAGTATCGGCTTTTCCAGTCCCGACACTTTTGCCTCAGCGGGGCCTTTCAGATCGAGCACTATAATCTCATTTTCGCCCTCTTTCAGCCAGCAGCCCGGCATATAAAGCGTCTGCTGAGGACCTATTTCCCAGAAACGTCCCAAAGCATGGCCATTTACCCAAACCATACCTTTTCCCCAGGTCTGCATATCGAAGAACGTATCGCCCACCTTGTCAAGCATAAAAGTCGCCTTATAGTAAGCAGGCCCCTGAAGAGGCTTCCCTGCCTTATAGTTCTTCTGACTCACAAAATCATAGAACGGAGGAAGATTGTATACTGTCCACCCTTTCAATTCAACGGAAGCATCACCACTGATCACTTCCACTTTTTCAGTAATACCCTTGCGGTCATGGATAGACTTGTCAAAATTCACGCGTCCCATCGCTTCGACCAGGATGTCGAGCCGTGTACCTTTCTTCAACGTTTCTTTCAACGGCAAAGTAAACTCTCCGTGACGGCGGTCAAGACGTCCCAGCAGTTTTCCATCAGCAAACACCTGAGCCCAGTCGTGCATTTCATCCAAATGAAGCGTTCCGCTGACGTCTTCTTTCAATACCGTGCGGTACAGAATGCTTCCCCAGCCCTGGTCGAACATCTCCATCGGCTTGATATCCTCCGTCTGCTTCGGCTCCGGAAGATTCTCAAACAAAGGAGCCACCTGCCAGTCCGTAATCGGAGCTACGCTTATCACAGGATAAGAAGCCGGCGGTTCGGGCAACGTTGTTCCTTCCGGAAGATACTGCTTCAGCAATTCACGCAACTGGAAATATTTCGGAGTGGTCCACCCCGCTTCACTGATAGGAGCGTCATAATCATAAGAGCTGCACATAGCCGAATAAGCCGGATTGTTTGCTCCGCCCCACCAGCCGAATGTCGTTCCCCCATGCGTCATATAGAGGCTGAACGAAATGTTGCGGTCAAGCATATCCTTTATTCCGCTCACCATCGTAGCGGCATCACGGGTTTCGTGCTTGCGTCCCCAATGGTCAAACCAGCCGCTCCAGAACTCACTGCACATGAGCGGAGTATCCGGACGGACCTGTTTCAGCTTTTTAAACTGCTCTTCAATGTTTGCCCCTGTCCCGAAGTTGACAGTCCAAATCAAATCATCCAGCGCATTGTTGGTGAAATTGGAGCTCCAGTCGCACTGGAATAAAGGAACATCCGTAAAGCCGGCCTTTTTCACCAGGTCACGGATAGCCGATACATACGGTTTGTTGGTTCCATAAGACCCATATTCGTTCTCAACCTGAACCATGATAATATTTCCTCCGCGAGAAATCTGCAGGTCTTTCAGCTGCTTGCCCACTTCGTTCATGAAAATGCCGACACGCTCCATATAATATGGATCAAGCGTGCGCAACTGCACATCCTGCTTTTTCAGAAGCCACCAAGGCAGACCGCCCATCTCCCATTCGGCGCAGACATAAGGACCCGGACGTACAATCACATACATCCCATGCTTCTGCGCGAGGCGGCAGAATTTGGCAATGTCCTTATTGCCTGAAAAGTCAAACTCTCCCGGATGCTGCTCATGGAGATTCCAAAACACATACAGGCAAAGCGTATTCATCCCCAAAGCCTTGCACGAGAGGATACGCTGTTCCCAATAAGGTTCCGGGATACGCGGATAATGCACTTCGGCCGCTTTAACGACAAACGGCTTGCCATTCAACAGAAAAGTTCCTTTCCCCACTTCAAAAGTTTCTTTCTGATCAGTCCCTGTTGCTGTTCCTGCAGAAGAAGCCGTAGCAGAAACCATTCCGCACGAAAGGAGCAACGACAGAGCCATACCTAAAAAACGATGATTCATGATATTCTCTTGTTTTTTTCAAAAGGTTAATACTCAAACGATTCGCAAATATAAGACATTTTTGGAAACCGCAACATATATAAATCAGTCAGCATGGAATGGAAAAAAGTCATATTTGCTTTCCCGCGATCTAAAGCCTGCCAGCATTTGTACAGTCCAACCCAATAATTTAAACGAACAAATGCATGGCAAGTCCTTATTTGTCAACAAACTCGTTGGTTCCGACCCTCAAAGCCGGACCAAGATGAACCGCTCCGGCTTCTACCGGAAGCCAAACCATCATCTTTCCCTGCCCGCGATTTGCCCACGAATAATAAGGTATCAGTTTCAATGTAACGTCAGAAGTACACAGTTTCCCCTCTGCATCGTACGACAGCCGCTGAGCCTTGGCAGCAATCACACATGCCCCTCCGGGCGCCTTTTCGCCTGTTACCGCCAATTGAGCCTCACGAGGCAAGAGCACCGAGAACAGATCAATATCTTCATTATCCGGCCATTCCGCACAATATACCAACGGACCACGTTCCACCGCCATCTTACCGCGGTCGTCCGCAACTTTCTCGTTGGCCGCCACCAAACGGGGAGTCATATCCAAAGACAATTCAACCACATCTCCTTTCTTCCAGCGTCTGCTTATTGCAAGATAACCATTCTCCAGTTCCCCGTCTACGGTTTTTCCATTCACCTTTACAGAATAATCTGTCTTTTTTTTATCGGCAAAATGATACAGGTCGCTCGGAACCACTTCTCCACGTACCCATCCCGGAATACGCACTTTCATAACAAAATCACCCTTCCCTTTTGTAAGCTGCATCCTGACAGTCCCTTCAAAAGGATAAGCAGTCTGCTGCCGGAGTTCCAGCTTGTACTTGCCCACTTGAATCTCCGAAACCCCTTCCATAAAAAGATTAACATACAGACTATCTCCGCGGGTTGCATAAACATACCCCGGAACGGATGGGAGGAAACGGCAAAGATTCGACGGACAGCAGGCACAGCCGAACCAGGCTTTCCGTTCATACCCTCCGGCAGACTCCAGCGGATTAGGATAAAAGAATTTGCCTCCATCCAGCGAAATGCCCGACAGCACACCGTTATATAGCGAACGTTCGAGAACATCATAATATTTAGCATCACCATGGAAAAGGAACAGCCGGTGATTTACATACACGTTTCCGATAGCTGCACATGTTTCACAATAGGCTGTAGCATTCGGCAGTTCATAATTGCCGCCGAAAGCTTCCCCGTTGGCCGTAGCGCCGATTCCGCCGGTCAGATAAAGTTTCTTTCCCACAATATTGTCCCATATGCGGCCAATGGCATGAACATAAGCAGTATCCCCCGTCAAAGCAGCCACATCAGCCATTCCCGAATACATGTAAGTGGCACGTACAGCATGACCTACGGCTTCATCCTGCTGCACTACCGGCTTGTGCGCCTGGCTGTAAGCATCCTTGCGCGATGTATATCCCCGCTTGTCGAGAAAGAATTTCGCCTCATCCAGGTATTTCCTGTTTCCGGTCACAAGATACAGCTTCGCCAAAGCCATTTCAGCGATCTGATGTCCCGGAACGCGCACCGTCTGGCCTTTATCCGGCCCGATCGCCTTACATACACAGTCGGCATATTTGATGGCTATGTCAAGAAAATTCCGCTTGCCTGTGGCCTGATAATGAGCCACCGCCCCTTCAATCATGTGTCCGAGATTATAAAACTCATGGCTCAGCTCTTCAACCTTTTCCCAACGCTTTGATCCGGCCCACGGATGCGGATGCTTGGGATTCATCGTGCGGGCGGTATACAGATATCCGTCGGGCTCCTGCGCTCCCGCCACGATATGCAGCACGCTGTCGATATAACTCTCCAGCTTCTTGTCGGGATAAGTCTGCAACAGATAGCTCGCTCCTTCTATCGTCTTATAGACGTCCGTATCGTCAAACGAAAAGCCTCCGACCGAAAAGGTATCGCAAGGATGCTGAGCCTTCAGGAAATTATCGTAACGCCCTGTTTCTTCACACTTGCTGAAGGCCAAAGGAATGGTTACATCCCGGCAGGCGTCAAGACGCTGTTTCCAAAATCCTCCGTCCACGTGGGTAGCGGTGAACGGTACCGGCGTGACAGGATATCCGACCTGCTGAGCCATAGTGCCGGATCCGGCAAGCAATCCGGCAACGAACAATACTGCTGTTTTCATCAACTGTTGATTTTATCGGTTATTACTAGAATCAGAAGAAATGCGAAAGACGCTTAAAGAATAGGCCGGCATTTCGTATGCAAGATCTTCTCCGACAGCCAGCGAACTGGAAACAGGCTTCACGTTCTTGTCGGCCGGTTTTCCGGAAAGCACATGCAACGACGCTGAACTGTCGCTCGTTCCGGAAGGCAAATCCAAGTCGGCCTTGACCGGAACCGGAAGCAGATTCACCATCTTCACAATCAGATCTCCCGTTCTGCTGTCACGGACAACAGATGTCGCGATACGCTTGCGGACATCCTCTCTCTGATTGTCAACCGCACATTCAGCAGGCAGATAAGTATCTCCCGCGTTCTGCCCGAACAAGAGTTGGGTATAGTAGCCTGCCGTAGGCTTCACCTCCCTGTTGTTGAAATAAATCAGATCCGGATTCCATTGCGTATAGCCTTCCTTTGCCAGCAACGGGGCATAGGATGTCATCCGGACAATATCACCGTTCCGCTCCACCGCGGTCAGGTAAAGTGCTTCAGCCAAAGCCGTTTCAATATTGTTGGGACGTCCCGGCAGATGCGCGGCATATTCACCCAGATAAACCTTCGACCCGGAGCGGTCATACCCGTCATAATAATTCTGGTTATAGATGAACCATCCCGGCGTGTTATAATAATGTTCGTCTACCATCGGCAGTTTCAGCCTGTCGGCCAGATCCCATCCCTCCTCATAGTCAGTGCCTTCGTAAAACGGACCTACTGTTCCGATCACCGTGATTTCGGGATGTTTCTCCTTTATCGCCTTATAGATCATGGCAAAGCGTTCTTCAAACACGTCCGTTATCTGGTCTTCATTTCCGATTCCGATATACTTCAAGCCAAAAGGCTCCGGATGACCCGCTTCGGCACGCATCTTCGCCCATTTGTTATTTTTCGGATCTGCGTTCGCATAATCAATCAGGTCCAATATATCCTGCACATATTCGTCCATCTCTTCCATCGGAATGCCTCCCTGCTGGCCTCCTCCCAACAGTTTGCCGGGTATACATGCCGAATTCTGGCAGGGAACTCCGGCAGCCAGTACGGGCAAAGGCTCGGCCCCCATGTCCTCACAGAACTGGAAATACTCGAAATAGCCCAGTCCCATTGTCTGATGATACCCCCAAATGTTCTTCATCGGCTTCCGGCTTTCCAATGGCCCGACCGTATTTTTCCAGCGGTAAATGTTTTCAAGTCCCTGTCCGTGCGAAGCGCATCCTCCCGGGAAGCGGACGAAGCGCGGATGCAGATCGGCTATCGCCTGCGCCAAGTCCGCACGCAATCCGTTCTTATGTCCCTTAAACGTATTCTGAGGAAAAAGGGAAACCATATCCAGCTCGTAGCTTCCCTCCGCCAACGGAGAAAGAGTCAGCACAGCCTTGCCGGACGAAGCCTCAGCCCGAAGCACTGCAGACTTTTTCTTCCAGCCGCCCGACGAAACGCTCACTGTTTTATCCGCCAGTACATTCCCGCTTTCATCGCGCAAACAGACTCTCAGCTTCCCGCTTTTTCCTCCCTGCATTCTGCCAAAGAATGAGAAGTCGTATTTCTCGCCTTCCTTTATTACCATACCGTCGAAGCCGGAATTCACAAGCGACGCTCCCGCATGTTCCACATCTAAAGCCAGATAATGGGAGTTGTTTTCATGGATCGGACGTTCGCTTTTTACGGACATCTGCATTCCTGCCCCTTCAACCGACCAGGCGTATGCAGGCCCCCAGTCCTTTACACGGCCGTTTTCCCCCGCAACATACTCGAAGTCACGGTTCTGAACCAGTTCGGCATACAAGCCGCCGTCCGCTCCGTAGTTAATGTCTTCAAAAAACACGCCGATCAACTTGTCACTAATCGGCTTTGCCTGTCCCTCCAGCACCTTCACCTTCAGATTCACAGGCTGAAGTCCGGCAAACCTTGTCCCGTCCTGTTCCGCCCGTTCATCGTGAAGACGAGCTCGATACGCCCGGTGATCGGCAAACATCGACAACCTTTCCACATCGCTCCATGCCACCTTCTGCACCGTTCCGCTCTCGGAGGATCCATCAACCAGCACTGTCTTTTGAGGAAACTTTGTCCATCCGTCCGACACATACCGGCCGAACTGATCGTCTGTAAAATATGTCTGCCGCTTCCACGAAAGCAGGTCTTCCGAAGCCGCATGGGCAAATTCCTTGCCGTTCCCGTTCAGCTGCCAAATGCAGTGCCACGTGCCTTCACCGTCACGGCGCAACTCCGGATCCACCATCCGTTTCTCCGCACCCCATGCCGCATAGTCACACTTCACGTAAGCATATCCGTTTCCGACACTGAACCATTTCTCTCCGTCGGGACTCCACGCAAACTTCAAGCCGCTTCTTCCGGCATCGGGAACCGTTGCGTACGAAAACAGATAGACCGAGTCCGGTTCGTTCATAATCTCTCCGATATGCGCCGACACAGGAAAAGTTCCCGCACATGCGCATAGAACTGCGATACATGCCAAATGTTTCATCATATCAGGATTTTAAGTGACATAAGATTTATTCTGTAAGCTGTACCCGTTTAAGCGTACCGTCTTCATTAAACTCCAGCCGGTCGATGCAAACCTCCCGATGGACACCAGGGCCTTTGTCTTTATCCAGATAGTTTTTATTGATACGATGATAAACGATATACCACTCATCCGTCCCCGGCTTGCAGATGACAGCATTGTGCGCCGGGCCATAGATTTCCTTTTCCGGATTCTGTATGGTAACAATCGGATCTTCCGCCACTTTAACCTTTCCTAACGGCGAATCGGATGTCCCGTATGCCACATGATAGTTGGCCGAACCCGTATCATCCACCGACCACATGAAGTAATAGATTCCTTTCCGATAGAATACATAAGGAGCCTCCCTGTATTCATAGTCCTTCAATGTTCCGCCCTTGGGAGTCATCACCCGCACCGTTTCCTTCTTCAGAGAAACCATATCAGCATTCAGTTCAGCTCCTGCCATATAGCCATTTCCCCAATAAAGATAAGATTTGCCGGAAACCGGATCAGTAAACACGTCAACGTCTATCTGCTGCCCTTTCCGGGCGGGAGATTCCGTGACAATCGGCTTGCCCATATCCTTGAACGGACCGGCCGGACTGTCGGCCACCGCAACTCCGATCTGTTTCCCGGAACCGTCGTTCGGGTTTCCGCTGTAATAAAAGAAATATTTGTACTTTCCGTCAATCAGCTTTTCTTCTGCGGCCGGCGCCCATGCATTTCCGTTGGCCCAGGGAACCTGCGGAGAACGCAGATCCAGCACCACTCCCTCATAGCTCCAGTCCTTCATGTCGGGCGAAGAGAAAGCGGTGAAATACCACCCTCCCCAGCCGGGCTGTCCGTCGGTAGTGGAATAAATATAGTATTTGCCGGTAAGATGAGAATAAAGAATCTCCGGATCTGCATGGAATCCGGGCAGAACCGGGTTCTGAGGCAACTCGCCCAGTTCGGCAGGCTTTCCCCATCTGTCTGTTATCCGCTGCAGTTCGGCACGCGTAATCGGGATAATCGTTCCGTGGCGCGGATGGAAGTTCATGCTCACCGCATGGTCAATTACCTTGAAGTGCTCCAGATCAGTAGTTTCCGTGAACTGATACTGGCCTTTCATATACACATCATACATCAGGATGTATTTGTCCTGCCCGATCAGCTTGAAAGTTCCGGCTCCCTCTACCGCCTCTTTCGTCTGCTGCTTGTAGTCGGCGCTTTCTTTCCATTTTCCGGAAACGAGCGAACGGGTGGTTGCAACCTTTATGCCGTTTCCATGCCCTTCGGTCTTGTAAAACAGATGATAGGTTCCATCCTTGTATACAATGTCCCCGTCAATGCACGATTTCTTGTCCGCCGGAATGAACAAAGGCTTCGGCTCGCCGATCAGATCAGTAAAATCATCATTGGCGTATGCATAATAGATAACATCCGGCCCGCCGGCATACTGCATCGACCAATAAATCATATATTTCCCCGCTTCTCTGTCGAAAATAGTCTGGGGCGCCCATACGCGCTTCAGCTTCTCCTGCCCCTTATACCGCTTCTGCATGTTGATGATGGAATGCGACCAGTTTACGAGGTCGGTCGACTTCAACAGCACCATGGCACGGTTCGAATCCCATCCGTTGTCAGACACCATATCCGTAACAACCATATAGAATGTCTTTCCGTCCTCACAGCGCAGGATATGCGGATCACGCACGCCGCCCGTAGAGCTGATAACTTTAGAATCGATAACAGGCTTGTTTCCGTTCAACGCCCAATACGAATACCCGTCCATGCTGACGGCATAACAAACAGCCTCTTCACTGATGTGATTTCCCGTGAAATACGTAAAGAGATAAGCCACATAATCTTTTTCTTCGACAGAAGACGCAAAAGACACATTTGCAACAAACGAAAAAAATGCGAGCAAAGTCAAAATCCGGTTTCTCATAATCTGTTCTTAAAATGTTAACTTGACTGATGCAAAGATAAGGATTAGTGTACAAACTACACAAACAAATCATTCAAAAAACGATAAATAATCGGGCAAAATCAAAATTTTCAGTCTGTTTGATGGCACAGGAACAAAAAATCAGTCACCTGTGAAATTCATCCGGCTTCCCCTATGAGCAAAACGACGGAACGCCACAGAAACTTCAAACCACACTGTGAACTGTATAAACCACATTGTCGTTTCTATAAACCACATCGTTGTTTGTACAAACCACAGTGTGGTTTACAGAATAAAACGGGACAGTCCAAACTTTTCACGGCGGAGAGCGGAATCTTCCGCCCCCTCAAGCCTTCATTCCCTTCACTATAACCTTCTCGTTATTCCCCAACGTAGTGGCAAAAAGATACACATCCCCTCCTTCCCTGAGCTTTAGCCTCTTGCACAGGTCGGCCACCGCAGCAGGGAAATTGCGGACGGTCAGATTCGCCTTGTCCACGCCGTGAAGGAACGCTTTCAGCTCTTTCTTCCCGAAACCGGAAACACCGGTCACGCGGAAACGGCGCCCGGGGAAGTCAACAAGCCGCCATGAGGTATACAGATGGCTGTCGGGGTGCAGCTTCCTGAGCCCGTAACGCTCCGCCAACAGGCGGAACGGACCCGCTTTCATCAAAGAAGCGCCCGGTTCATAAAGGTATTCTTCCACAGAAACTGCCAGTGGGCAATCGGCCTTTTTCTCCTCCGGATAAGTAAACCGGAAGGGTTCGGATAAAAAGTTATCAACAGCCTGTTCACAACATACAACCGGATCAGAACATGCCTCTGTGCCCTTTTCAAGCATAATCAACAGTTCTTTGCACTCGTTATTAACAGCCACCACATGCACTTCGCGCACATGCTTCAGTTCCCTCAATGCCGAAAAGATGTCCAGCATCGGAGAAAGCTTGACCATCACCCGCTTCCCTTTTTCCAAAAGCAAAGGCTCGAGAGCCGACACATCCGGCTCACAATCAGCTATTTTCACGGTTTTCCCGCCATGCGAGTCCCGACGGGCCGGATCCAGAAAGAGGCAGTCTACCGGCTCCATCGCTTTCAGATAGTCCACGGCATCGGCACAATGCACCCTGACATCCTCCAGCCCCAGCAAAGGAAAGTTATGAACAGCCTGTTCACAAAGAGCCTCCTGCCTTTCCACATAGTCCGCCTCCCTGAAATTCCGCGCCATGCAGACAAAATCGACACCGAAGCCTCCGGTCAAATCCGTAAAAGCATATCCCCTCACCAGCGAAGCCTTATACCTTGCCGTTATTTCAGAAGAACACTGCTCCATCGACAGATGCTTCGGATAGACAATCCCCTCGGTCTGCGCCCATCCGGGCAACTTTTTCCGGGCAACCTGCCAGCCCGCAATCTGTTCTGCCGCCGCCTGCATATCTATGCCGGGATACCTAGAAGCACGAAGAGCCAGGTCGCGCACATTGTCCGTGCGATGCTCCCGTATGAACTGCAATGTTTCGGATGAAAACTGTATCATGTCTTTTCGTTTTATCGGACACCACAAAGATACGGAAATCCTCCGGTATAAAAAACAGGCGGCTATCTTGACTGAAACAGGCGGCCATCTCAGAAGGGCAATCCGCCGAACCGGAGAAACTTGAAGCAAAATTTCCACAATTAAGCAAATATAGTTACTTTTGCCCCAAACAAGCAGAGAGAATGGACAAAGCCCACGCTCATTTCCTTACCGGCTCCATAACCGACACGAGGAAAAGAGTCTGGCCGGTTCCAGACTTCTGAAATTATATAAAAAAAGACAACAACAAGATGATATCGCTCAAAGATTTCTTTTCGTTCAAAAAGAACCGTTTCTTCTGGCTTAATCTGGCCGGAATGATTATAGTAACCGTTGCGGTCTGCTGGGGCACCTTGCTCTGGCTCGACAAATACACGCACCACGGAGAATCGTATGTGGTGCCTGACGTAACCAACAAGACTATTGCAGAGGCAAGACGTGCACTGGGAACCCAAAAGCTAGAATACGCTGTCGTTGACTCCAGCTATGTGAAAGGGTCGCCTGCGGGAATCGTACTCGACCAAAAGCCGTCGGGAGGATCCCGGGTAAAAGAAGGCAGGACTGTATATCTGACCGTTACAACAACCAACGTACCCCTTGTGGCCCTGCCCGACCTTATCGACAACAGTTCACTCCGGCAGGCAGAAGCCAAGCTGAGGTCCATGGGATTCAAGGTGACGGAACCCGAATATGTATCCGGAGAACAGGATTGGGTATACGGAATCAAATACAGGGGCAGAAGCCTCTCGGCCGGCGACAAGGTGCCAAACGAAGCTCTGCTGACGCTCTGCGTGGGAAGCACCGCCATGCGCGAACTGACAAAGACAGATTCCACCCAGATAAGCCTTCCTGCCGACAACTCGGAGGGAGGAGAAGCGGAAGTTGACGGTTCATGGTTTTAAGGCTATACAACGGAAATGGCAGAAGACTACATTGACAACGAACTGGACGACTCGCTGGAAGACATAGACTCCGCAGAAGGGCAGGACGGACTTTACGAACACTTCCGGGTAGTGGTGGACAAGGGACAGGCTCCCGTCCGCATCGACAAATACCTGTTTGAACGCATCGTCAACGCATCGCGCAACCGCATACAGACTGCGGCTGACGCGGGTTTCGTCATGGCAAACGGCAAGCCCGTAAAAAGCAGCTACAAGGTCAAGCCGCTCGACGTGCTGACGGTCATGATGGACCGCCCGAAGTATGACAACGACATCGTTCCGGAAGACATTCCGCTGGATATCGTATATGAAGACGATGACCTGATGGTCATAAACAAGCCTGCGGGACTGGTGGTGCATCCGGGATGCGGAAACTATCACGGCACACTGGTCAATGCCATCGCATGGCATCTGCGCGACGTCCCGAGCTACAACCCCAACGACCCGCAAGTAGGACTTGTCCACCGCATCGACAAGGACACATCCGGACTGCTGGTGGTGGCAAAGACTCCGGACGCGAAAACAAGCCTGGGACTGCAATTCTACAACAAGACCACCAAAAGGGAATACAACGCACTGGTGTGGGGCATCATTGACGAAGACGAAGGCACTGTCGAGGGAAATATAGGGCGCAATCCGAAAGACCGCATGCAGATGGCCGTCATGAGCGACCCCGAGCAAGGGAAACATGCGGTTACCCATTACCACGTGCTGGAACGTCTGGGATATGTCACTTTGGTAAAATGCGTACTCGAAACCGGGCGCACGCATCAGATCCGTGTCCATATGAAACACATCGGCCACGTACTGTTCAACGATGAGCGGTATGGTGGACATGAAATATTAAAAGGAACTCATTTCAGTAAATACAAACAATTTGTAAACAACTGTTTCGAAATCTGTCCGCGGCAGGCGCTTCATGCCAAGACGCTGGGATTCGTACACCCACGCACGGGAAAAGAAATGTTTTTCACATCCGAACTGCCCGAAGACATGGCAAACCTGCTGGAACGGTGGAGAAACTATATCAGCAACAGAGAACAATTATGAAACGTATCATTGCTATCGTAGCAGGAGGCGACTCGTCCGAACACGGAGTCTCCATGAAAAGTGCAGAAGGTATCTATTCATTCATAGACAAGGAAAAATACACGCTTTACATCATCGAACTGACCAGACAAAGCTGGGAAGCCATCCTTCCAGACGGTTCGCGTTCACAGGTGGACAAGAACGACTTCAGCTTTACAGACAACGGACAGAAGATTGTTCCTGACTTCGCCTATATCACCATCCACGGCACGCCGGGCGAGAACGGAATCCTGCAAGGATACTTCGAACTCATCGGCATACCTTATTCTACTTGCGACGTGCTTGTATCGGCGCTTACGTTCAGCAAATTCACTCTCAACCAATACCTGAAAAGCTTCGGAGTGCGCATTGCCGAATCCATGCTGGTACACAAGAGCCATGGCATCAGCGACGAAGAAGTCATAGACAAAATCGGCCTGCCCTGCTTCATCAAGCCGAATGCCAGCGGATCCAGCTTCGGCGTAACGAAAGTAAAGACCCGGGAACAGATCCAGCCTGCACTGGAAACGGCATTCAAGGAATCAGACGATGTGATGATCGAAGCGTTCATGGACGGAACCGAACTGGCAAACGGATGCTACCGGGCTAAAGGAAGAACGGTCGTGCTTCCCATAACCGAAGTGGTAAGCAAAAACGAGTTCTTCGACTTCAACGCCAAATACAACGGAGAAGTGACAGAAATCACGCCGGCACGCCTCAGCCCCGAACTCACCGCACGCGTGCAGAAACTGACTTCTGCCATCTACGACATTCTGGGATGCAAGGGACTGGTCCGTGTGGACTACATCATCACCGAAGGAGAGAAAATAAACATGCTTGAAGTCAACACCACACCGGGAATGACCGCCACCAGCTTCATCCCTCAACAAGTGCGCGCGGCAGGACTCGACATAAAAGATGTTATGACTGAAATTATAGAAGATCATTTCAATTAATTTTATTACCTTTGGAAAAGAAAATGAAGAAACTATGAATATACCTGCCGAATTTGACGAAATCCGTCCGTATACTCCGGAAGAACTACCGCAAGTGCTCAGCGAACTGATGGCTGATCCGATGTTTCAGACGGTCATCAAGGCGGTCATACCCGACATGAGCCCTGAAAGTTTAAGACATGTGCTGGCGCGTTGCAAGACCAATCTGGACATTCAGAAAAACATATTCTACGGACTCCTGCAAAACATCATCAGCCAGTACAGCGACGGCTTTGACCTGGACGTTTCCGCATTGGGCGACAAGCGCATCAGCTACACGTTCATTTCAAACCACCGTGACATCGTGCTCGATCCGGGACTGCTTTCGGTGGGACTGATAGACAACGGCTTCCCGACTACGGTGGAAATTGCCATCGGAGACAATCTGCTCATTTATCCATGGATCAAGAAGCTGGTGCGGATCAACAAATCCTTTATCGTGCAGCGTGCGCTAAGCATGCGGCAAAAGCTCGAATCGTCGGTCCGCATGTCGCGATACATCCATTTTGCCGTTACGCAGAAGCACGAAAATGTCTGGATTGCCCAAAGGGAAGGAAGAGCCAAAGACTCGAACGACCACACGCAGGAAAGCGTGCTGAAAATGCTGGCCATGGGCGGCGAAGGGGATATAATCGACCGACTGAAGGAGCTGAATATCGTCCCTCTGTCGCTTTCTTACGAATATGACCCTTGCGACTTCCTGAAAGCAAAGGAAATGCAGCAGAAACGGGACATTGAAGGATTCAAGAAAAGTCAGGAAGACGATCTGAACAACATGAGAACAGGGATATTCGGCTATAAGGGAAGAGTGCATTTCCAGGCTGCAGCCTGCATCAGCGGAAAGCTTGAAGAACTGAGGTTCCTGCCTAAAACTGAAGTCTTCAAGAAGGTGGCTGAACTGATCGACAGGGAGATTCACCGCAGCTACCGGCTCTATCCGGGAAACTATATCGCCTGCGACCTGGCCGAAGGCACCAGCCGTTTCAGCGACAAATATACGCCGGAAGAAAAGGAAAAGTTCGAAGCTTATCTGCGGAAAAAGCTGGATCTGATTACACTCAATGACAAGGATGAAGCCTTTTTGCGCAAACGCATCCTCGACATGTACGCAAATCCGGCACTCAATCATCTGAAAGCGATCGGGGCATGAAAAAATTGCAGTTACTGACAGGAAGTTTGCTGGTGTGCCTTGCCGTGTCTACGGCATGCAAGGAGGAGGAATATGTATATCCCGATGTGATAACCGAATTCATCGATGCGGGTACAGACGCAGAAGGGAGCCTCCAGCGGCTGATAACCGACAATGGAAAAACATTGGAAATCCAGAAACGGGACGGACTGGACGGACTAGACGCAGACACAATCTACCGGACCGTTTCTGTCTACACGCTGCAAGACAATAACGAAGCATACCTCTACTCCGCACAACTGGTGCTTTCCATGATTCCTGTCGCAACGGATTATTTCAAGGATGAAATTAAAACAGACCCGACTGATATCCGGAGCATCTGGCAGTCGGGAAACTACCTGAACATGATTCTGACTCCGCTCGTAAAGGACCAGAGCCATGCTTTTCACTTTGTAAACCACGGCATAACGGAAAGCAACGGAAAACAGATCCTTCACCTGGAGCTGTATCATGACCGCAACAACGATCTGGAAGCTTTCAGCAAAGAAGTTTACCTGTCTGTCCCATTATGGGCATACCGGAACGAACTTCAACAGAATGACAGTGTCTTTTTTGAAATCAATACATACAAACAGGGAAAAACTGTTTACAAATTTCTCTATCCTGAAATTCATACCTATTAGCAAAGACTGACCATGAAGAAATTATTTCAGATTATCACCTTCTGCCTGTCGGCAATTATCATACCGGCATGTGCCGGCAAAGCGGATACAAAATTCACAAATCTGTCTGCCGATGAGTTTGAACGACTTATCGATGACAGTGAAGTGCAATGCGTAGACGTGCGTACAGCAACTGAATATTCAGAAGAACACATAGCCGGAAGTCTGAACATCAACGTGCTGGACCAGCACTTCCTCGATGACGCCGAAAAACAGCTTGAACACAACCGCCCCGTAGCCGTCTATTGCAGGAGCGGACGCAGAAGCCGGAATGCAGCCGAACGGCTTTCAGAAAAAGGCTATACCGTCTTCAATCTGGACAAAGGATTTGAAGGATGGAAGGAAGCAGGGAAAAACACGGAGAAATAACACCAGGCATTAATCAATAAAACAACCATACCATGAAAAAATTTCTATTTTATGTACTGCTGCTGGCTCTTTTCCCAACAGGAATGCTGGCGCAAGCCAAAAACACATTCGAAATCAAAAACGGCCATTTCTACCGGAATGGAGAAATAGTACCGATTCTTTCGGGAGAAATGCATTACTCACGCATCCCACACCAATACTGGAGGCACCGCCTGCAAATGATGAAGGGAATGGGACTGAATACAGTCGCCACTTATGTATTCTGGAATCTGCACGAAACCGAACCAGGCAAATGGGACTTCAGCGGAGATAAGGATCTGGCCGAATACATCCGCACAGCAGGAGAAGAAGGCATGATGGTCATTCTTCGCCCGGGCCCATACGTATGCGCCGAATGGGAATACGGAGGGTATCCCTGGTGGCTGCAAAACGTGCCCGGCATGGAAGTCAGACGCGACAACAAGGCTTTTCTTGAACACACAAAGGCTTATATCAACCGCCTGTATCAGGAAGTGGGCGATCTGCAATGCACCAAAGGAGGCCCAATCATCATGGTGCAATGCGAAAATGAATTCGGATCATACGTATCCCAGCGAAAAGATATTACCCTGGACGAACATCGCAGATACAACGCGAAAATCAAACAGCAACTGGCCGACGCCGGCTTTGACGTTCCCTTGTTTACATCCGACGGAAGCTGGCTGTTTGAAGGCGGAACCACGGAAGGAGCACTGCCTACCGCCAACGGAGAAAGTGATATCGAAAACCTGAAAAAGGTTGTCAACCAGTATCACGACGGCAAAGGCCCGTATATGGTGGCTGAGTTCTATCCCGGATGGCTCTCGCATTGGGCTGAGCCGTTCCCGCAAGTAAGCGCCTCCGAAATCGCCCGCCAGACAGAAGCATATCTGAAGAACGACGTGTCTTTCAACTTTTATATGGTTCACGGAGGAACGAACTTCGGATTTACCAGCGGAGCCAACTACGACAAGAAGCGTGACATCCAGCCGGACATGACAAGCTATGACTACGACGCTCCCATCAGCGAGGCAGGATGGGTTACGCCCAAATACGACTCCATCCGCACGGTCATCAAGAAATATGTAAAATATGAGGTTCCCGCTCCTCCTGCTCCGAATCCGGTCATCGAAATCCCTTCGATCAAGCTAAACCAGGTGGCCGACCTTCTGGCATATACCGAAAGAATGCAGCCGGAAACCAGCGCAGACCCTCTGACATTCGAGCAACTGAACCAAGGGTACGGATATGTGCTCTACACGCGCCGGTTTAACCAGCCCATAAGCGGAACGCTTGAGATACCCGGACTGCGCGATTTTGCCGTAGTATACGTCGACGGCGAGAAAGCAGGCGTACTGAACCGCAACACGCAGACTTACTCGATGGAAATAGAGGTCCCGTTCAATTCCACCCTGCAGATTCTGGTAGAAAACATGGGACGCATCAATTACGGCAGCCAGATCACGGAAAACAGCAAAGGAATCATCAGTCCGGTAACTATAGCCGGCAAGAAGATTACAGGCGGATGGAACATGTATAAGCTGCCGATGAGCCAAGCGCCGGAATGCGGCAAAATGGGAAGCTGCACATTCACAAACAGCGCCGCCCAGGCTGCAAAGCTGAAAGACAGTCCGGTCATCTACGAAGGAACATTCACGCTTGACAAAACAGGCGACACATTCATCGACATGGAAGAATGGGGCAAAGGAATCATCTTCATAAACGGCAAGAACATAGGCCGCTACTGGGAAGTCGGTCCGCAGCAGACGCTTTACATCCCGGGCGTATGGCTGAAGAAAGGCGAGAACAAGATTGTCATCTTCGAACAGCTGAACGAAAGTCCGAAGACAGAAGTGAAGACTGTCAAGACTCCGGTCCTGACCAAACTGCAATAAATCCGGCTCTGGCCAAAACAAAAGACGCAAGGCCACGGAGTTTTTGTACGCACAGCAGAACGCTCTGTGGCTTTGCGCCCTATCACCTCAAATCATTTACAGCATGAAAGCACTGTTAGTATCCATCCTGTTGGGACTCGGAGCAGGATGCTTCGCCCAGCAAACCGAAAAATACCCATTAGGAAATTACCAGGAACTGACCGACACCAAACCGCACGACAGCAAAGAAACCTGGATGAAAATGAACGCCCCTGCCGCTCTGAGCTGGGGAACAACCGACATGCGCTACACCAAACTGGATATCCCGGATGTGAAGAAAAGCACCCGGATACAGCTGAAAGCGTGGAAAGGAGAGCGCGTCAATGCGCAGGCGGTGCTGTGGACAAGAAACGACCTCAACCATGTTTCCGTTGCGGTCAGCGACCTGAAGAACGGCAAGTCAGCCATCCCTTCATCAGCCATATCCACTCATTTTGTACGCTACGTAATGACCGATGAATTCGGACAAGGATGCGGACACCGCCCGAACAAAGCCGAATGGGACTCGCTGATCGTGGCAGACGCACTTGACATAAACAAGACACTCGACGTAAAAGCTTGCAGCACCCAGCCTGTCTGGATAAAGATATGGGTGCCGTCGGATGCAAAGGCCGGAAAATACAAGGGAACACTGACTGTATCCGGAGAAAATCTCAGTCCCATGAAACTGCAAGTGGAGGTGGAAGTGCTCAACCGTACGCTTCCCGAGCCGAAAGACTGGGCGTTCTATCTCGACCTGTGGCAAAATCCATATGCCGTGGCGCGGTATTATCAGGTGCCTCTTTGGAGTCAGGCTCATTTTGACGCGATGCGCCCGATCATGAAGATGCTGGCAGATGCCGGACAGCGCACCATCACCGCAAGCATCATGCACAAGCCATGGAACGGACAGACCGAAGACCACTTTGACAGCATGATTACGCGCATCAGAAAAATCGACGGCACGTGGGAATATGACTATGCTGTATTCGACAAATGGGTAGGCTTCATGATGGATGAAATAGGCATTGACGACATGATTTGCTGCTACACCATGATTCCGTGGGCCTTACGCTTTGACTACTACGACCAGGCAACCAACCGCATACAGTTTGTAGAAGCCAAACCCGGCGACAAGGCTTATACCGAATACTGGGGAACTTTCCTGAAAGATTTTGCGGACCACCTGCGCAAGAAAGGATGGTTTGAAAAAACGGCTATCTCCATGGACGAACGGCCGATGGAAGCCATGCGTGAAGCTATCAAAGTAATCAAGCAGGCCGATCCGGAATTCAAGATCACACTGGCCGGAAACTATCATGCCGAAATCCAGGAAGACCTGTACTATTTGTGCATCCCGTTCGGACAGAAATTCCCGGACGACGTGCTGGCTGCCCGCAAGAGCAAAGGACAAATCAGCACATACTACACTTGCTGCGTGGAACCATTTCCGAACCTCTTCACTTTTTCTGATCCGGCAGAAGCTGCATGGACGGCCATACATGCCGTTGCAGACAATTACGAAGGCTATCTGCGCTGGGCCGTAAACAGCTGGACCGCCGACCCGCTGCGCGACTCCCGCTTCCGTACATGGCCGGCTGGCGACACTTACAGCATCTACCCCGGGCCGCGCAGCAGCATCCGCTTCGAACGACTGGTAGAAGGAATCCAGGACTGCGAGAAAATCCGCATCCTGCGCAAGGAACTGGAATCAGAAAAAGCCGCCGGCAAACTGAAAAGGCTGAATGAAGAAGTCGGTAAATTCAAGTTCGACAACATCAGCGGCTCCAAGCCGTCGGCAAGCACTATGGTCAACAGGCTGGAAGAGATTCTCAACTCGCTATAAGCGCTTCCGCACAGCCCATGAAAAAGCCCCATCTTTCGGTGGGGCTTTTTTCATTTCCACGTGGGCGTTGACGGATTCGAACCGCCGACCCTCTGCTTGTAAGGCAGATGCTCTGAACCAGCTGAGCTAAACGCCCGAAAGGGAAAGTTGACAATTTTTGTTTTCGGAGTGGGCGTTGACGGATTCGAACCGCCGACCCTCTGCTTGTAAGGCAGATGCTCTGAACCAGCTGAGCTAAACGCCCGAAAACGATCTTGTTCTTTTTGGTGGGCGTTGACGGATTCGAACCGCCGACCCTCTGCTTGTAAGGCAGATGCTCTGAACCAGCTGAGCTAAACGCCCAAAAAGAAAGCAATGAACAACGAGAAATACGAGTGGGCGTTGACGGATTCGAACCGCCGACCCTCTGCTTGTAAGGCAGATGCTCTGAACCAGCTGAGCTAAACGCCCGATATCTCGTTCTGATTGCGGTTGCAAAGGTACAGCTTTATTTTTAACCTGCAAACTTTTCCGCCGTTTTTTTGAACGCAAAATAAAAATTGTCGCCTGCCGGACCCGCATGCGGCAAACGCACAGACTCAAAAGAAACGCCAACGGCCGCATGAAAAGAACCGGAATGCACCCGGAATTCTTCAAACCACAACGTGGTTTGTATAAACGGCATCGTGGTCTGTACAAACGACACTGCCGTTTATACAAACAGCAATGCGGTTTGAAGTTTGCATAAGGATACATCCGCTTCAAATCCGGCAAAAACGGGACAATTTCTTTCGTCCTACCCGATAAAGTATGAATTATTGTGTGTACCTTTGCAGCACAGAAACAGCAAAGGTCAACATGAAACAAAGAACCGCAAAATACATCAACGTCAACGGCCGGCTGATGGATCTCTCCCGCCCGCAAGTGATGGGAATCCTGAATCTCACACCCGACTCTTTTTATGCCGGAAGCCGGAAACAGACGGAGCAGGAAATTGCCTGCCGGACAAACCAGATCATCTCTGAAGGAGGAAGCATCATTGATGTCGGCGCATATTCTTCACGGCCCAACGCAGCAGACGTCCCCGTGCAGGAAGAAATGGAACGGCTGCGCAAAGGACTGGCTGTCGTATTCAGAGAGCAGCCTGAGGCCGTCGTTTCTGTCGACACCTTCCGCGCGGATGTCGCCAAAATGTGCGTAGAAGAATTCGGCGTCGCCATCATCAACGACATCGCCGCCGGAGAAATGGACAAAGACATGTTTCATGCCATAGCGCGCCTGGGAGTTCCCTATATCATGATGCACATGCAGGGAGCCCCGCAAAACATGCAGCGGCATCCTCACTACGACCATCTGCTGAAGGAAGTCATCTGCTATTTTTCGGAAAAAGTGCAACGGCTACGCGACATGGGAGCCAAAGACCTGATCATCGACCCGGGATTCGGTTTCGGGAAAACGCTGGCCCACAACTACGAACTGCTTGGCAAAATGGAAGAACTCTCCATCTTCGGCCTCCCCATACTGGTGGGAGTGTCTCGCAAGTCAATGATATACAACCTTCTTGGCGGAACGCCCGAAGACGCGCTCAACGGAACGACGGCCATAAATACAATCGCATTGATGAAAGGGGCGGACATCCTGCGCGTCCACGACGTAAAGCCCGCAGCAGAAGCGGTGAAAATTGTATCAACAATGAACGACACGACTAACTGAAAAACAAAAACCCATGCCTTTTGACATACACATACTCAGCCTGAAAGACATACTGGACATCCTGCTGGTAGCCTTCCTCCTCTACAAGACATACAAGCTGATGAAATCGTCCGGTTCCATCAACATTTTCATCGGAATCCTGGTTTTCATCGTAATATGGGTTATCGTGTCGCAGGTGCTTCAGATGCGGCTTCTCGGATCCATATTCGACAAACTGGTCAGCGTGGGAGTCATTGCCCTGATCGTGCTTTTCCAGGATGAGATCCGCCACTTCCTGCTGTCTTTAGGATCGCGGCACCGGAGCAACGGGCTTTTCCGCTTTCTGAAAGGAAACAAAAAAGGAGAAACGCAAAAGGAAGACATCATGCCGATAGTCATGGCCTGCCTCAACATGAGCAAAGGAAAAGTGGGAGCCCTCATCGTCATCGAAAAAGACTTTCCGCTGGATGACATTGTGCGCACAGGAGATGTCATCGACGCGAATGTCAACCAGCGGCTGATCGAGAACATCTTCTTCAAGAACAGCCCTCTGCACGACGGAGCAATGATCATAAGCCACAAGCGGATCAAAGCTGCCGGATGTATCCTACCCGTATCACACAATCTGGACATTCCCAAGGAACTGGGACTCCGCCATCGTGCCGCGCTCGGAGTTTCGCAGGAAACAGACGCCATGGCCGTCATCGTATCGGAAGAAACCGGAGGAATCTCCATCGCATACAAAGGGCAATTCCATCTGAAGCTTTCTGCAGAAGAACTGGAGCGCATGCTTACCAACAAAACGGAATAGTCCGCACGCTTCAGTCCAGCATCAGGTTCATATAAGGCAAATGGCCTTCAAAAAACAAACGGGCGAGCCCGGATATCGTATAGGCGGAAAAATCCTGACCCGCTTCGTCTACACGCCGGCAAGCACCTCCCTCCAGAAGGAAAAGCGCGTTGTTTGCCGCAATGGCCTCATCTCCCTCCACTTTAATGAACCGCGGAACATCATCGCAATGAACACGGGCGTAAAGAGAAAGCATCTGTTCGGCATTGATTATGCGTGCCATCCCATACACACGGAGTTCGCCTTCAGACGGAGATACAATCCGCATCTCTCCTGCCCGGTAATGCAGGCGGAAGAAACGCAGCAAAGCTTCACGCGGCCCAGTTCCGGAAGCGAACATTTCGCGGACAAGCAAATCCGTGTCCCGCTTCAGACAAAGCGCCAGTCCGGAAACCTTCTTCCCGTCATAGACAGCCCACACTTCCCCTCCGTTCAGGCTCCAGTCGGACAAGACTATCTGAAAATCTTCTTCCGTATGCAGCACTGAAAAAGGCAACGAACGGAGATGTTCATAAAGATATGGACAAATCTCTTCCGGAAGAGCTTTGCACAGATCTATCTTTTTGATTTCCAATGAAGAGTTGGAGTTATCAACAGATTTGCACCCACCTGTTAATAACTTGACATGCTGTTGAAATCCCGGCACATAGCCCGAACGGGCATAATAGCCGAAAAGCCATTCTTCCGCAGGAATCAGTCCTGCCAGCCATTTGCCTTCTTCATACATGCGGCGATGCGCCGAAGCAAGCAAATGCTTCATGAGTCCCCGGCCGCGATACGCAACGTCCGTACAGGCTCCCGAAATATAGGCCATCGGAATCACCTCTCCGTAACAAGTCATCGGATAAGGAATGCGCTGCAGAGCCGACACCACCTTGCCGTCTTCCTCCAGACAAGTATTGATCTCATCCGTATAGCGGCGGCCGAAATACAAATCCATGAATTCTTCCGAATCGCCGAAGCATTCTTTCCACAGCCTGCGCACCTGCTCTTTCACACTCATCTCAGCGTAGCCATGTATTTTTCCAGAATCACTTCCGGCTGATACGACAATTTAGCCTTGCGCAGACCCTCCAGCCCCAAGTCTTCTTCACGGTTGATATAAATATACTGCTCCGGAAGATGGTTAGCAAACTCGTAATTGATCATCGCATACGCGCCCTCAAAATCCGTATTCGCCTTTTCCACACAAGTGTCGAAAGTGGCTGCATTGATCGGCGCCCCATAGGTGAAAGCCACGATCTCACCGCCAACATGAAGGACACCTCCCTGCAAGCCAAGCTCGTTTATATGCTCCAAGGCGGCATTCATCGAACGGCGCTCGTTCAGCAACGCCTCATTTTCCGCACAATCATTGGCCTTACACCACAAGTTCTCAAGCCGGATACATTCCGGCACCAGCTCAGGGGTAAGCTCTTTGTATTCGTAATCCGGGAAATTCGTCCGGAAACGGTTGATATGATTCCGTTTCGGCTGGAACTTCTTCCCTCGCAACGAAGCCAAATCCGAACGCAAATAGATGTAGTCTGCATAATCACGGTCCGATTCAAATTCAAAATGGTTGGAGAAAGCTTCTTCCAGTTCCTCGCGCATATCGGCACAGACACCCAGCATCTGGAACTTTTCATTTTGGGATTCAGCGTCTTGAATCAGCATTTCAATTACCGGGCGGACATTGCCCTGCCCCACCGGCATCATGTATGCCAGCGCACCGTCTACCCGGAAGCGGAACAGCAGAAACCCGTCCGCCTCAGCCAGCTCCGTATGATAAAGGAAACGCCAGCTGTAAAGATTCGAAAACGACAAATCGCAATTGCGCCGCGAACTGACAAGCGTGTATTTCTGCACCCGCTGCCTGTCTTCCAGTTTTATCGGATTGAAATCAATCATATGTAATTCGAGATATATTCATTTTATGTTATTCCATCTCTTCCGAAATATGACGGGACATTTTGAACAAGCCGCCAGCCCGGCCCAAACGAAACGGGCCGTCATCTTGACCAAGATGAGCCGCCACCTTTTTATATAACTTGCGACATCCTGAATTGTTCATTCAATACATCCCCAGCAGATGCAGGATAGTGGGAGTCAGCAATGCGGTCAGAATGCCGTTCAAAGTAAGTCCCAGGCTGGCATAAGCCCCGTATTTGCCGCTCACCTCCATGGCGCGCGAAGTCCCCACGGCATGAGATGCCGTTCCCATTGACAACCCTTGCGCTATCGGACTCCCGACATGACCCACCTGCAACACCTTGAAACCGCAGATGGCACCGAACAGACCGACAACAATCACCACGGCGGCCGTCAGCGAAGGAATTCCTCCAACCGCATTCGAAACTTCCATCGCAATCGGCGTAGTCACCGATTTCGGAGCCAGCGACATGACCACCTCAGGCGAAGCGCCCATCACTTTCGCAATGACCGTCACCGAAACCAAGCCGACAATACATCCCGCCAACTGGGAAACAACAATCGGCATGAGCTGCTTCCTGATCATCTTCAACTGCAAATAAAGCGGCACGCCCAAAGCCACGACCGCCGGCTTCAGCCAAAACTCCACCAGCGAACCAGCCTCTGAATAAGTTTCATAAGAAACTCCCGTCAGCTTCAAAAAGCAAATCAACAATGCAATCGCTATCAGAATCGGATTCAGAAGCACCCAACCTGTCTTTTTCTGCAACAATTTAGAAATGAAAAAGAAACCAAACGTAATGGCCAGCAAAAAGAACTTATTTTCGAAAAAATCCATATTTCCTAACTAATTGATGAACCCAACCCGTTACAACCAGCACAAGCACCGTACTCACTACCGTAGCAATGACAATCGGCCAGAACTGAGCCGAGATGATGTCAAAGTACAGCATCAGCGCCACGCCCGAAGGCACAAAGAAAAACCCAAGATTGGCAACCAGAAAATTGGTCATTCCCTGGACCCACTCCAGCTTAATCCAGCCCAGCTGGAGAAACAAGGTAAGCAAAAGCATACCGATAACGCTCGAAGGGAGCTTGATCCCTGTCAGATAAACAATCAGTTCACCTAAAGCCAAGCATCCGAAAAGGATAGAACATTGACGAATCATAATACCTAAAATTTATCGTATTGAAAACCGGGCGCAAAGTTATACATTCGCAGATAAAGCGAGCGCGAAAGCGGCATTTTTTTTAAACCTGCCGTCAAACATATTTATTTTACATACTTTAAACTCAAATATTTCATCTTTTGCCAACTTGATATTACAAAAATGCTTATTTTTGCAAAGTGATAAGGCCACTTCGTTATCGCACACAGGCCAGATTATACACAATAATTCTTAATATATAACCGATATGGATTTAATTAGTCAAATCGTTGAGCGCGCTAAAGCAAACAAACAGCGCATCGTTCTTCCGGAAGGAACAGAAGAACGCACATTGAAAGCTGCCAATCAAATCTTGACAGACGGTGTTGCAGACTTGATTCTGCTGGGCAACCCGGATGAAATCATGGGGCTTGCCAAGGAATGGGGATTGGGAAACATCCACAAGGCAACCATCATCGACCCGGAAAACCACCCGAAAAAAGAAGAATACGCACAGCTGCTGTGCGAGCTCCGCAAGAAAAAGGGCATGACAATCGAAGAAGCACGCAAGCTTGTCCTCAACCCGCTGTATTTGGGATGTCTGATCATCAAATCGGGAGATGCCGACGGACAACTGGCAGGCGCCCGCAATACAACCGGCGACGTACTCCGCCCTGCTCTGCAAATCATTAAGACTGCTCCGGGAATCACCTGCGTATCCGGCGCGATGCTGCTGCTGACCCACGCTCCCGAATGCGGCGACAATGGCGTGATCGTTATGGGAGATGTTGCCGTAACTCCGGTTCCCGACGCAGGCCAGCTGGCTCAGATTGCTGTCTGCACAGCAAGAACAGCACAGGCCGTTGCCGGACTCGACCCGCGCGTTGCCATGCTGAGCTTTTCAACCAAAGGCTCTGCCAAACACGAAGTCGTTGACAAAGTTGTCGAGGCCCTCCATATTGCGCAGCAGATGGATCCGGCACTGAAGATCGACGGAGAACTGCAGGCCGACGCCGCTCTGGTTCCAAGAATCGGCGCAAGCAAGGCTCCGGGATCAGAAATCGCAGGAAAAGCGAACGTGCTGGTTGTTCCGAGTCTTGAAGTGGGAAACATCTCTTACAAGCTGGTTGAGCGTCTGGGACATGCCACAGCCATCGGACCGATCCTGCAAGGTATCGCCCGTCCGGTAAACGACCTGTCACGCGGATGCTGCATCGACGATGTATACAAGATGATCGCCATTACGGCTAACCAGGCTATCGCAGCCAAATCTCAACAGTAATTTTATTCACCAAGAAATTGAAGCAACAAAGATGAAAGTATTAGTATTGAATTGCGGTAGCTCTTCCATCAAATACAAACTGTTTGAAATGACAAACAAGGAAGCGCTTGCGCAGGGCGGCATCGAAAAAATCGGTCTGCCGGGTTCTTTCCTGAAAATGACATTGCCCAACGGCGAAAAGAAAATCATCGAAAAAGACGTGCCGGAACACACAACCGGCGTACAGTTCATTTTCGACACACTCACCAATGCCGAATACGGAGCGGTTAGCAATCTGCATGAAATCAATGCAGTAGGCCACCGCGTACTGCACGGAGGAACCAAGTTCAGCGGCTCTGTACTGATTGACGATGCAGTGATTGCAGCCGTAGAAGAATGCTGCGATCTGGGCCCGCTGCACAATCCCGCCAACCTGAAAGGCATCTATGCCGTTCAGAAGCTGCTGCCTGAAGTGCCGCAAGTTGCCGTATTCGACACGGCGTTCCACCAGACAATGCCCGACTATGCATACCTGTACGCAATCCCTTATTCATATTTCGAGAAATACGGAATCCGCCGCTACGGCTTCCACGGAACATCACACCGCTACGTATCAAAACGCGTATGCGAGTTCCTGAACATTCCGCAAGAGGGATCAAAGATCATCACCTGCCACATCGGAAACGGAGGTTCTATCGCAGCGGTAAAAGACGGCAAATGCGTGGATACGTCCATGGGACTGACTCCGCTGGAAGGTTTAATGATGGGAACCCGAAGCGGTGACATCGACGGAGGAGCAATCACATACATCATGAAAAAGGAAGGGCTGACGCCGGACGAAATGTCTACGCTGCTGAACAAGAAAAGCGGCGTGCTGGGAATGTTCGAAAAGTCAAGCGACATGCGCGAACTGGAAGACGCTGTCGCAAGAGGCGAAGAACGCGCCATCCTGACCGAGAAGATGTATTTCTACCGCATCACCAAGTACATCGGAGCATATGCTGCCGCAATGAACGGCGTTGATGTCATTCTGTTCACCGGCGGTGTAGGTGAAAATCAGGCTACCGCACGTGCCGGAGTCTGCAAGAACCTGGAATACCTGGGCGTAAAAATCGATCCGGAAAAGAACAAGGTGAGAGGCGAAGAAGCCATCATTTCTACCGACGATTCCAAGGTTAAGGTCTGCGTCATCCCCACCGATGAGGAAATGATGATTGCGACAGACACAATGAACATCCTGAACAGCAAATAAGCGCCTCGGGAATCCTAAAGAGATTTAAAAGGGAATACTTCCTGCCGGAAATTTCTTATCTTTGTGACACAGACGTGGAGCAGATAATAAAAAGAATATTCCGACCGGAAGTTTTCCCTTTCTTTATATCGGCCCGCACGCAACAAAATGATAAAACACCCCACTATGAGTAAAAAAATCGTAACATTCGGAGAAATTATGCTCCGCCTCACCACCCCTGACAATCTCCGCATCGAACAGTCAAGGGATTTTCTTGTAAACTATGGAGGAAGTGAAGCCAATGTTGCCATCTCAATCGCCAACTTCGGAGGTGAAGTTGAATACATTACCCGCCTTCCGGACAATGCGCTGGGAGATACCTGTCTGGCAGAACTCCGCTCCCACAACATCAAGACAGACCACGTGCTTGTCGGAGGACACCGCCTCGGTACATATTACATGGAAAAGGCAGCCGCCATGCGCAACTCAAAAGTCATCTACGACCGTGAAGGATCGGCCTTTTCCGAACTCAAGCCCGGCATGATCGACTGGAAAGACGCCTTCAAGGACGCCGCCATATTCCACTGGTCGGGCATCGACGCTGCGCTGACTCCGGGACTTGCCGATGTATGCAAGGAAGCAATCAGTGTAGCCAAGGAAATGGGACTGAAGATTTCATACGACATCAACTACCGCAAGAACCTGTGGAACTACGGAAAAACCGCGCAGGAAGTATTGCGCCCGCTGATGGTGGACAGCGATATCATGTTCGGGAGCGAAGGCGAATATGCTCTGGTGACGGGGATAAAGGCTCCGGGATTCAAGGCTACGCGCAACGGAGAGAAATACGACATCGCCGCATACGAAAAGTTCTGCCAGGAAATCAGCAAGCAAGTGCCGAACTGCAAATACATCTACATCGCATTGCGCAATGTGATGAGTTCGGAGCACCATACCTTTGCGGGAGTGCTTTACAGCAACGGCACGATGAAGCACAGCCGCGTATTCGACATCGACAATGTGATAGACTGCGTAGGCGTGGGCGATGCATTCTGCGGAGCCATGCTGTATGCACAGGGTGCATTTGACGATGACCAGAAGCGCGTAGACTTCTCTACAGCGGCATCCGTGCTGAAAAATACGATTGCAGGTGACTACAACCTCGTAAAGGTTGCCGAAGTAGAAGGGCTGCTTGCCAAACAGGAAAGCGGCGAAGTGGCACGGTAACGGAATATCTTCACATACAAAGGCGTAGATTCCTCGCAGCCTGCCGGCTGCGGAATCTGCGCCTTTTGCTATAAGGCCGTTTCTCCCTCAATATATTGTTCGAGGAACATGCTTTCCCCGTCGAACACGGCATACGAGAAATCATGAATCCAATCTCCCAGGATCATCAGCCGCGAAGAGCGGGACAGCATCAGGTCGAGCATGATATGCCGATGCCCAAAGATGAAATAATTGATGTCCGCATGCGTCTTAAGGTAATCTTTCGCAAAAAGCACCAGCGGTTCCTTATCCTCGCCCATGTAATCCGGTTCGCGTCCGTTCTCCCGCTTCAGACGGCTGTGCTTTGCCCATTCCAGTCCCAGCTCCACACTCCAGCGCGGATGCAAGGCAGAGAAAAGGCACTGCAGGGTATGGCTGTGGAAGACCGTACGCAAGAACTTGAACTTGCGGTCATCATCTCCCAGCCCGTCACCGTGTGCCAGAAAGAACTCCTTCCCGTAGATTTCACAAGTCAACGGCTCACGGTGCAGAATCACTCCGCATTCTTTTTCCAGGTAGTCGCCGCACCAGATGTCATGATTCCCGATAAAGAAATGCACTTCCACCCCCAAATCGGTCAGTTCTGATATTTTCCCGAGGAAACGGGTATAGCCTTTGGGTACGACCAGCTTGAATTCGTACCAGAAATCAAACATGTCGCCCAGCAGATAGACGGCCGCCGCCTTATGCTTGATACCGTCCAGAAAATTTACGAGCCTGCGTTCCTGCGTACGCCCATGAGGAATCGCGCGCGACCCGAGGTGAGCATCCGACAGGAAATATACATTTTTCAGCGCATCCATCATACCATCGTTTTATAGAAATCCCAGTTCGAGTTTAGCTTCTTCGGTCATCATGTCCTTGTCCCATTCCGGCTCGAAGACAAGATTTACCTGAGCAGAAGTCACTCCCTCCACCGACTCCACCTTCTGGCGGATATCCTCCATGATAAAGTCGGCCGCAGGGCAGTTGGGAGCCGTCAGGGTCATGTCAAGCGTCAAGGCCCCGTCGTCTTGCAAGTCTATCCTGTAAATCAGTCCCAGGTCATATACATTTACAGGAATTTCGGGGTCGTAAACTGTTTTCAGCATCTCGACAATCCGTTCTTCTATCTTCAGTTTCGTTTCGTTATCCATAGGTTCTATTGCCATTTAGTATTGTCTGCAAATGTAACAAAAAATATGAATCGCTACAACCTTCCTTCATCTACATAACTGTAATATGCTCCGTCGGTTACAATCACATGGTCGAGCAGACGGATGTTCATGGTGTTCGATGCCTGATTCAGAGCCTGGGTCAGCCGGTCGTCATCCGTGCTGGGGGTCACATTTCCAGAGGGATGATTGTGGCAAAGCACGATGGATGTGGCGCGTTTCAGCAGGGCTTCGCGCAACACACACCGCACGTCTACCTGCGTGGAAGCCAGCCCTCCCTGACTGATTCTGATTGCGTCGACCACCTTTGCTGCCTGGTTGAGCAGCATCACCCAGCATTCTTCAACGGAAAGATCGCACATCAGCGGATGGAAGTAGGCAAAGATATCGGTCGAACAACGGATCTGCACCCGTTCCTTCGGCTCTTCCTCTTTTCTGCGCTTGCCCAATTCAGAAGCCGCGAGAATAGTCACAGCTTTTGCAGGGCCTATTCCCTTGTAGCGGCACAAGTCTTCGACCGAACATTTGCCCAGCTCGCCCAGCTTGTTGTGGCATCCGTCGAGCACCTTGCGCATCAGCTCCACCGCCGTATCCTCCGTGTTTCCCGATCCTATCAGAATGGCGAGAAGTTCCGCATTGGTCAGCGCCGATGCTCCGTGCAGCATCATCTTCTCGCGCGGGCGGTCTTCTTCCGCCCATTGGTTGATGTTCAGTTTTTCATTCATACAGATTTAAGATTAGCGACATGACGCAAAAATAAGGAAAACTTCCGGATAACCCAAGATGGCAGAGGAAGATTTTCAACGCCAGACGCAAAAGGAAACTGCTGATTTCCCGATACATTCTGCAAACCACGATGTGGTTTATAGAAACCACACTGCGGTTTGCAGAAACGGCAACGCGGTTTATAAAAACAACGATGCCGTTTGAAGTTTGCAGGCCGGAATCGCAGCCTTTCCCGCACGAGCTTCCGGACTTTCAGGCGAATCAGGCAATGTCAGATGAGAAAAGCATTCAACGCCCTCCGTCTGCCTGTCCCCCAACCGAAACCTTCATAATGAAGCCTCCGCCGGGTGCCATATGAATCTTCTGCTTCCTGCCAGACGAAAGAGAAAAGACACGGCGACGATAGTCCCTGCCCACGCGGTCGGCATTGGCTCCGTCTTCAAAAAGCTCCACCCGGATATTTTCTTCTTCCACAAAAGAAAGATCCACCTCTATGTCCCGGGCAGTCCAGTCCGTCAGCCCGGCCACATACCAGGCATCTCCCTGGCGGCGCGCCATGACGATATATTCTCCCACCTTTCCGTCCAGCGGCAACGTTTCCTGCCATGTTGTTGGGATTCCGGCAATAAACCGTGTACACTCGGCCTCCCTCATGTAATTGGAAGGCGAATCGCAAAGCATGTTCAGCGGAGAGTCAAAAATGACATACGCAGCCAACTGGCGGCATCTGGTTCCCTGGCTCATCGGCTCGGAATAGATGGCGCGGAAGTTTTCCCTGTTCATGTTGACCATCGCTCCCTGCGTGTAGTCTACCGGACCAGCCACCATGCGGATAAAGGGCATAGTCACGTCGTAAGTCACCTGGTCCGTCCCCGGCTGCGCCCACTTCATTTCCTCCAGTCCGTGAACTCCCTCAAAATTAACGGCATTGGGATAAGTGCGCTGAAGGCCGGTCGGCTTGGATGTCCCGTGCAAATCGATCAGCAGCTTGTATCGGGCACCCGTTTCGGCACAACGGCGGTTAAAGTCTATCATATACTGGTCGTCCCTGTCCATAAAGTCAATCTTGAATCCTTTGATTCCCATTTCAGCATAATGTTTGCAGACACGCTCCATATCCTTGTCGAAAGCCCGGAATCCCGCCCACAAGATAAGTCCGACATGCCTGGCCTCAGCATAGCACACCAGTTCTTTCAGGTCGATTTCCGGAACCACTTGAAAAAGGTCAGCGGGACCTGCAACAGCCCATCCCTCGTCCAGAATGACATATTCGATGCCAAAGCGGGAAGCAAAGTCAATATAATATTTATATGTATCCGTATTTATGCCGGCTCTGAAGTCCACGCCGCTGATATTCCAGTCGTTCCACCAGTCCCATGCCACCTTTCCAGGCTTCACCCAAGAATAATCTCCTTCGGCCGGAGCGGCAAGCTTATACACCAAGTCGCTGCACAGCAAGTCTGTATCTTTCTCTGAAACGATTATCACACGCCAAGGAAAAGCCGTGCACCCTTCAGACTTAGCGATATACGGCTCACGCGACTTGACCACTTCCTTCAGTCCCCTCACTTCTACGGCGACCTCTTTAGGATAAGCGGCAAAGTGTCCGTAAAGCCCTTTATCTTCGTCATCCGCTTTCAAGAACATGCCCGGATAATTCAGCAAGTCAGCCTCAGTGATGCAAACCTTCTTGCGTTCTTTCCCTTTTTTAGCGGAAAGCACCGGAAGAAATGCCAGGCGTGACTTGTCCCATTCAGAAAGCGGCACATGCCGGTAAGTATTCTGAAAAGAACTGTGATACTGATTCTCTTTCCCGTCAATCTGTCTGCCCTTCGGAGTGGCCGCAAAAATGTCCGGATTATCCGGCAGGTTGAATACCGCCTGCTCGTCCTTTACCCAAAAAGGCGCTTTACGCGATGAAACGAAACGATAGGCAACTCCTTCATCGTATGCGCGGAACACCACCTTATAGTCTTCTTTAAATTCGAGCGTCAGTTCATTGTAACAGTCCGCGATGACCGACTTCTTGTAAACAGGCGGATTGATGGTCTGATTCACCGACCTCGAACGTTTCTTCTTCAGCCGAGGAAAGCGTCCGAACACGGTTCCGTCCGTCAATGTCATGGATATGGGAGAAGGAGCGATCATCGTATCCTCCTCGTGTATTACAGAATAGGTTATCTCATTTCCGGTTGCCACTTCCAGCCGGAGCTTTCCGGAAGGAGATGTCACTTTATATTTCGTCTGCGCATAAATGCAGGAAGGAATGCCCACCAACAAAAAGAGCATCCATTTCTTGAAAGACTGTTTCATAAGCATTGCTTTAGCGATTACAATATACAATTTAAAGCCGTTCCATTTTTTATCTTCTTCTTCAACAGCTGTTTCCCTCCATTCCACACCGTTACTTGCAGCTGTTCTCCTTTCAGCCGGACGACCTCAATGTCGAACGACCCATTGAAAGCCTTCACTTTCCGCAAGGCCATTCTGTCCCATTCCACAGGCAATTGGGGTTGCAGAGAAAAAGCGTTCAGTCCAGTGGGACGGATGCCGAACATGCCTTCCGTAAAGATACGCCCGTACAGAGCACTTTCAGCCGACAGATGACGCTGCCCTCCCTCAGGCCAAGCCTCTACAGCATACGGCACATGTTCTCCCAACAGTCTGACCGATGAATAATGCTTCAGAAACTTGAGAGCCTTTTCGCGCTCGCCCGCCATGAACACGCCCCGCAGAGCATACAAGGTGGAGCGATCCCAGAACGTTTCGCTTCCGGCTTGCGTCAAAAGTCCGTTCTCAGTCCACAAGCGCGGAGAGAACAGGGCGTCAACAGTGCCTTCGGCGCGTTCATGAATCCCTACAGTCAACGGGATGCATATCCAGGCACGCAAGACATCGTTTCCTTTATAGTAAGCATATGTATCATAGCCTTCCACTTCAGCGGCAAAATAAGTGTCGATGGATTTCCTCAATTGCCTGGCCTGATCCCTGTATCGTTTGGCAACACCCTTTCCTTTGCCTAAATCATCAGCAAGATAAGCCGCCGAAAGCAGCGCGTCATAATAAAGCGAAGAGGTGCACAAGTTGGCGTTTCCGGCAGGGAAGCGTCCTTCCAGTTCGTCCGAGTCCGAAGCTACCACCCCATCCGGATTGATTTTCCTCCGGCAAAACTCCAGACACCATTCAATCAAAGGCCACAACCGGGAGGCTTCTTCCCTGCTTCCTCTTGCCAAAGCGTAACGTGCAGCACCGTAAGCTATCATGGCAGCATCGCCCCTATCTCCCGCTCCGTTCCAATAACTATCCCCCTCCGCAACAATTGAACTCGGAATAGGCTTCCAGTCTGGATTCATGTACCGCGCAAAGAGTCTAAAGGAATTCAAGGCCGATGCGTTTCCGTATGCATATCCAGTATAAGGGAAATAAGGATTTATATATTCCGCCTGGTCATTGGCCCAGATTGCAGCATAATAAGATTCGCCTCCAGGCCCGTGCATGGGGCCTCCTTTCGTTTCATAGATGCTTTCCAGCGCACGTATCTTGGAAAACGCAAACATTTCATTGATTACCGGATCCGGAGTTTCCAGCATTAGGTTTCCGGTCCATTCATCAACAAGAGCCTTGCGTCTGGCAAGTTCCGCCGAAGCAGACATTGCGGCTTTTTCCTCTCCTTCAGCATAAGCGGCAAGCGTGGCCGAGTAAACGAACGACTGACCGGGCGCAAGCGTGACGCTTCCACCTTTGTCCGTATCCATACAAATGGCGTAAGAACCTTTAACGCCTTTCTCCGGGTCAGTATGCAGCACGGTGTGTTCGTGGGGAAGTTCAAGCGTGACGCCCGTTCCTCCCTTATTAGCAAACTCATACATTTCCACCAAAGCCGGATGTTCAGCAGAGGGGAAGAAAGTCCGTTTCAGTGTCATTTTGCTTTTGCCTCCAAGCTGAAGGTCGCTCACAGCCTCCAGGGTTCCGTTCAGCGTAATGCACTTCACCTGCTCTTGCAATGCCCTCCCGTTTGCAGTCACAGCGTCAAGCGGGTTCCAGTCCAGCCGACGCATCAGACTCCCGTGAGTATTGTTAGGGACGGTGCGCAGCATGGGCCACACCATACTTTTATTCAGTTCGAACTCTCCTTCTGCATTCACTCCATATCTCAATACGACAGATACGCTTTTTCCTGACATTTCGATATGGTCATGATGCGTTTCTCCCTTTTTCAGTTGCCACGTAATGCTGTTTCCTTCCTTGCTAATACGCCAGTACTGTTTCGCATGCAACGGAGCGATGCACAAGATACACAAAGCGATCGGCACTATAAACCTTTTCATGGAATATGATACGTTATTTGTTTTCATACAATTTCTATTTCGATTATCTTTTCACTACAGACATGGCAAAGCCTCCTCCGGGAGCCAGCCAGATGTTTTTCCTCGAAGTCGAAGTGACAGAAAAAGCTTCTTTCACATAATCTTCAGCCTGCCTGTCCGCATTAATGCCATCTCTGAATAAAATGACATCATACGTTCCCTCTCCCAAAAAGCTGAAATCCAGCGTGACACTCCGAGGAGTCCAGTCTGTCATTCCGCCCACATACCACGCACTCCCTGTTCTTCTGGCTGTGACAATAAACTCACCCAATTTCCCTTGAAGTATCCGCGTTTCATCGATGCCTTTATTAGGCATTCCAACAATGAAGTCCGTGCATTCCTGCTCTTTCCTGTAAATAGTCGGATTGTCAGCAAGCATTGTCAAGGGCGAATCATGCACCACGTAAGCTGCCAACTGATGGCAACGGGTTCCCTGGCTCATCGGATTGTGGTATATCGGCTTGAAATCTCTTTTCGCGGCATTGCGCATCGCCCCCGGCGTATAATCCACCGGCCCTGCCATCATGCGAATATAAGGCATTGTCACGTCATACTCCATCATGTCCCTGTCGACTGTGCTCCACTTCATCTCCTCCATTCCGAAGACAGATTCATAGTTGATGACGTTCGGATACGTGCGGTTCATCCCGGTAGGCTTGTAGAAGCCGTGCAGGTCCAATGTCAGCCTATACTTTGCGGTCATTTCAGCTATGCGGCAAGCCATCTCTACTGCCGTCTGGTCATCACGGTCCAGGAAATCCACTTTAAACCCACTGATTCCCATGGCCGAATATTTCCGGCAAGCTTCTTCCAACTGTTCATCAAGCACGTTGAAAACCGTCCAAAGAATCAAATCCACACCCTTGCTTTTACCGTATCGGACCAATTCCTCCAGATTCAGTTCCGGAATCACAGCAAGCATATCTCCTTTAGCCGGGTTATACCAGCCTTCGTCCAGCACAACAAACTCTATCCCGTTCTCCGCAGCGAAATCGATATAATGTTTATAAGTATCCATGTTGATGCCTGCCTTGAATCCGACACCGGAGATTCCCCAGTCATTCCACCATTCCCAAGCCACTTTCCCGGTTTTTATCCACGAGCAGTCCCCTATACGGTTGGGAGATGCCAGCGCATATACCAGATTGTTTACAGGCATTTCCGTGTCCTTTTCCGTCACGGCCCAAATGCGCCAGGGATAATTGCGCTTTCCCGCCGCCTTGGCTATATAATCGGAACGCTCAACGACCTTCGTCATGGCACGCGGGGGAAAACGTTTCAAGGCCTTGGGATAACGGGCGAAAGTTGCCTTCAGCGAGCAGGATTCCCCGTTTCCCTTCTCTATAAACATTCCCGGATAGCTTTCCAGATCTGATTCCAGCAAAGTCATTTTCACTTCATCCCCGCAATCCAGCGTAATCGGCAGGAAAGCGATATTGTCCGCTTCCGCCTCCTTTACGGTCGAAACCGCATAAGTATTCTGAAATGCCATCGCATATTGGTCCGATTTCACACCTGCGGTTGAATAAGCCATATATGAGGTATAGTTTTCCAGAAAATTAAAAGATGCAATCTCATCCTCGACAATGACCGAGTCTTTCATTGTTGTATAGAAACGGTAGGCCATCCCTTCGTTATAGGCACGAAACACAACTCCGTAGTTACCCTTCATCTTCAAGTCCAATTCATTATAAGTGACCGTGAAAGACGGCACCCGATAATGAGGTGACTGAATGTCTTCCGTAAATGAAGATTCTTTCTTGCGGATTACTTTTGCATCTGCTCCCAGCGTCCGATCAAGAAATACCAATCCAATAGGACTTGCATTGAGCAAAACTCTGTCTTTATGCCTTACACTATACGTAATTTTCTGACCAACAGAGATGTTAACCTCCAGGTTCTTATCAGGAGAAGCTAATCTGTACGTATACTCTTCACCGAATGCCTGCAAGCACAAGCAGCATAAACTTAAGATAAACAACGGTTTCATTTTCATATCATTCTATTTTTTCATTTCGCAGGGAAATATACGGAAATTTATCTGCATCTTCTGTAAGCAAGCGAATGGAAAAAGCACTTGACCATCCAAAATGCATGGCCGTCATGGCTTCTCCTGTTTCCGAATTCCAGTTTTCGCGGATTGGATACCCTGGCTCAGCCAACCCTTTCAGACGGTCGGGAAGCAGCCACGTATACTTTTCAGCGTCTTCTTTGAAACCATAGTTCTTCCATCCCCGAATACCGAAATAAGTATAGTTCATCCATGTCTGTCCACGGAAATATCCTTTATCAGGCTGGTATAAAGGATGCTTGTGGTTCAGACTGGAAAACGGGAAATACGTACCGAACAATTCCGGATCAAGCATATTCTCCTTGACGGAAGCCGCCTGTTCCGGAGTGGCTACCCCTGTGAACAAAGGAATCCATCCGGAAATGTCTATTACTTTCACCAGCTCCCCAGTTCCCAGCTTGCGGTCATAAAAGAATCCTGTTTCCTTGTCAAAGAATTTTTCCTGAATATTTTGCGGAGTTTGTTGCCGTCAGCGCGGAACTGTGAAGCTTGTTCCTTCTCCCCTATCTCATCCAGCATGTAGGCAAGATAAAATTTCTCGGCACAGAGATAGCTGTTCAATTCGATAGATTCCTGATCAAACGACCAGGCACCTTCTGCATTTTTCAACATCTTCACTCCGTCGAATTTTACCGCAACGTCCATACCGCTTTCCCACTGTCCCATATAGACTTCCGGGCCGATGCCCCCGTATTCACACAATCCGTTACCGTCATGATCGCGGTACTTGTAACGCCATTCATGAAACTTCAGCAGTTTAGGGAGCATTTCCTTGACAAACTCTTTGTCTTTTGTGCGGCGGTAAACCATATAAGTCGCCCAGCCGGCAATAGGCGGTTTAGAGCAGACGTTGTTGTTCTCTTTCTTATCCAAAGCTATCAGGTCAACAATCATACCTTCAGGAGTCTGGTAGTCAAACATAGTCAGCATCTGTTCTTTTGCCAGTTCCGGATTAAAGACAGCAAGTGCCGCAGCATGTTCCCAACTGTCCCATGCCTAGAACGCATTGAAGTGTCCGGTAGCCGGCTGCACACCCCCATGCTTCAAATCTCCGGCCGCACTGCGCCAGTTGGTATGCAGCGTCATCAATGCCTTTACTGCCCATTTCCTGTTGCGTTCGCTTTCCATATAAGGAGTAGGACGGTCTACAATGGAACGGATATAGCCTTCCCACCGCTTCTTGTTTTCCTTGAAATATTTTTCCGTTTCATTGCTCCGTATGCTTTGGTGTTCAGCCATGGCCTCCTGCTCGGTAGATGCAGGACAATAAGTGGTGAACACATACAATTTTACCGACTTGCCCGGACGCAAGGAACGGCTTCCCATATTCATCATATATCCTTGCGTTCCGTCCATCTGCAAATTTCCGTCTTCCGAGAAGGAGAATATGAAATGATGACGTCCGTCTTTTACACCGACATGTATATCATCTCCGTCTACAGCCTTGCACGAGGCATCCTTATATGTCAGCTTTCCCGTAAATCCAATTTCTATCTCACGCTCAGAATTCCCCTCGTTGCGAATTTCATATTCCGTCAAAGTGCTCCGGTCTGAGATTGCTATCTCTTTCAGATGTACAGCAAGCTCTTTGGCATCCAGGCTTTGTCTGAGCATTCCCGGAAGGTATTCGTTCGCCCCGACAGCTTCGAACGGAATATCTTTCCCGTTTTCCTTGAGTACAAGCCGGCTGAGGCAGTCAGACAGCCATTGCAGCCCCAGCGAACGCTCCCCGGCAAACGCAGGCCCTCTGAATCCTCCCGCCAGTGACAAATCCGACTTCCTGTTGAATCCATAGCCGTGCCATCCGCCCAAATCGGCGAAGAAGAAGCCTTGCGGCATGGGTTTGTAGCCCTTTTCGATATTCAGCAGATTGATGAACTGTTCTTGCGAGCAGTTGTTCTTTCCCGAAACGGAGAGAACAGACAATGCACAGAATGCAAATGTTGCACATGTATTTTTCACTTTCATGGTTTATTCTTTTAGTCGCTTATAAATATCATTCCACAGCCCGCAATTCCAGCGCAAGGCTTGCATATTCGGATGTCAGCAGTTTCGAAAGAGCGATGCCTTCCTCTTTCAACACTTTTCCACTGATTACTTTCCCGTCCAACGGGCAGGGTTTGTCTGCACGTACAGGAGTAAGATCCGTGATTCGATAATTCCTGCCCGGATCAAGACCGCTCATGCGTACAAAAGGAACGGTCATGTTAATGAAGTGATCTGTCTTGTAAGCAAAGAAAACCGCACGGCTCTTGTCTTCCGTTGCGTACATGAGCGAAGATACACCTTTATTGTCATATGGTGAAACCAACCGGTACAAATCTCCCAATTGAACGACGGGACGTATCTCCTTATATGCCGCAATGGCCCGTCTGGCAAAATCCTTATCCTTGTCCGTCATGTCCTTAGGCTGCATTTCCATGCCCAGACGTCCCGACATAGCCACATCAAAACGAAACTTTAACGGCAGGGTGCGCCCTGTCTGGTGATTCTTGTCCGCACTGACATGGGCAGCCATGGCAATGGCCGGATAAAAATTGGAAATTCCCCATTGGAGGTAGATGCGTTGAAGCGCGTCGGTGTCGTCGCTGGTCCAGAACTCGTTGAAGTACGGAAGCATCCCGTAATTCACACGCCCGCCTCCGCCGGCACATGCCTGCAAAACCAGATCCGGATATTTGGCCCGAATGCGTTCCAGCACCTTGTTCAGCCCGCGGTGATAGTCGATGTAGAGATGCGACTGCTTGTCCTTGGGCAGGAAAGAAGAGCCATAATCCATCAGCCAGCAGTTATCGTCCCATTTCATGTAGGAGATTTCGGGATATTGCGTCATCAGCTTGTCTACAACTCCAAACACATGATCCTGCACCTCGGGGTTTGTCAGATCAAGCACCACCTGAGTGCCACCTCTCCCTGTCGACAAGGGACGGTTTGCTACACGCATAATCCAATCGGGATGTTTATCAAACAGTTCACTTTTCGTATTTGCCATCTCCGGTTCTATCCAAAGGCCGAACTTGATTCCATATTTCTTAGCCGACTTCAGCAACCCTTCGATGCCTTCCGGCAACTTTTCCTTGCAGACCTCCCAGTCGCCCAATGCACAATCCGTCCGGTTGCGCGGATATTTGTTGCCGAACCATCCGTCGTCCATGACAAACAGTTCCCCGCCCAGTGCAGAAAAATCCTTCATCATCTCTTCCATGCTCTCCTGATTCACCTTCAGATAAACGCCTTCCCAACCGTTCAGCAGAATGTCATGCAATTCATCACCTCCATGCAGCTTGTATTTTCTCGCCCAACGGTGAAAGGCACGGCTAATGCCGCCTTTCCCGCAACTGCTGTATGTCATGGCAAACTCCGGAGTAACGAACTTTTCTTTTGCTTCCAGCTGATAATGAGAAGTTTCTTCATTGATTCCTGCTATCACATTAAACTGAGTATTTCTCAGATCCATCTTGATAAGGTAATTCCCAGTCCACGCCAAAGTACCCCCGAACACTTGTCCGGACTCTTCCTGAGGCTTTCCGTCCAGACTGATCATGAAAGAAGGATTGTCCGTTTCCGTGTTCACCAGTCCGTCCTTATTGGAAATCACTTTCTGCCCGTTAGTGAGCTTTTCTTCTTCCATCGTTGACTCAGCCCCCCCAATGCCCGTGAAAGTGAGTCAGCCAATTCTCGCCGCGTCTGACGGGCAAAAAGGCAGAAGCAAAACGATACAGCGTAACCGGCTTCTTGCCCATGTTTTCCGCCTCCACCCATGTCGAAATGATATCGCTTTCTTTATAAGCCTTGAAGCACTGCTTTACACAAAAAGGATAAACCTTGTCTTTCATACATATTTCCGTTATCTCTCCCTCATCATCGGAATATTGCCTGACCTCTTCTACGGCCAGGTCGAGCGACATGTTTCCGTCTGCATGCGTAACCGCCATGGCACGCTCTCCGGCTGTATTGAGTCCGAAAACCGGATAACTGTCAGCGTTGAAAGCGAGCCCGCTATCATAAACGCTTTGTATGTCAGCCGGAGATATGCGGCTTCCGTAATATTGGAATTTGGGCTTCTCCCCCTTCTCCACTGTAAGCAAAAGCGAAGTGTTTCCGGTTGACACCAGATAATCTTTGGCCGGCGAAGACACGGAAAACAGTCCGAGTGCCGCCAGCAAATAAATTCTTGTTTTCATTTTCACTGATGATTATATTGTTGGTCACTGATTTTCTTAAAGCCTGTTCTGATTTTCCCCGCTTCGGCCCGCGAATTATCCGACAGATGGAAACAGGAAAACAGAACGGCAACAAACGCAAAACGGAACTAAAATTTATCTCTCACTTCAAAACAGAAGGATGTACAGATGTCCCGTCCAGTCTGATGCGGTAAGGCCATTGCGTTTCTTCGCCTTTTTTCTCACCGTTTCTGTAAGTTTCCCAATGTGCTGTCGGTGCACCGGTCACCACCAGCCAAAGGAACTGAGTGTTCTGAGGCACAGAGAAGCTGGCCGTACGGTTCATTCCGTTTTCTCCGCGGTTCATATTGCCGTAGACACGTTTGCCCTCGGTGGTCACAGCAACAAAACCGTAGCGCCATCCAGCCTTGTCCGGGTGTACATTGTGAAAATCCCGGCTGCCCGCAATGCATTCAAAGTCCAGCCTGACCTCGGTTCCACCTTCAGGAACGCTCAAACGGATCGCATTGTATCCGTAATTCTGCGGGCAACGACTTTGAGCGATCTGTATCCAGCCGTTTTCCTTGCCCTCCATTTTACAGCTATGCTGGTTAGCATAACTGCTGCACGAAGCCTTGACACGTGGCAAATCCCAGGTCACAAAACGTGAAGCGGCATCATAAACCTCATCATTGAACTGCTCCTGACCGACCCCCGTAAGACGCTTATAGGCAGAAACGGGATCTTCCGTGCCCTCGGCCTCTTTCCAAAGACGTGCAATAAAATCCAGTCCATGCCTGTATGACCAATATTCAAGGAACTGGGGCGCATGGTATTGATTCTCCCCGTTCAGCAGCGAATAGTGCGTCTGTTTCATATAAGCATCCAGATGAAACTTTTCGAGCGTCACCCAAGAGGGATAAACCTGCCAGAGCATCCATTGCGAGGTATACTCCACCAGCGGGCTTCCCGAAAAGCCTCGCGCCCCGTCGGCTTCTGTCATATACTGAAAAGAATGCCCCATCTCATGAGCCAGCGCGCAGTAAGGGTAGGCATTGGTTCGGCACGGGCGCATCCACATCATTCCTACTCCTTCATCTCCCCATCCGTAAGCAGTTGTTTCATCATCATTGAACATCCAGATTATCATCTTATACTTTGATGCATTCGATGTCGTCCGGTCAGCGAATTTCAGCTTGTCCGTATAATACGTATAGAATCGTTCGCCTTCGCGCAAGATCTCGTCCGGATAGAAACGTCTGGACTTGTTGGAATACTGCTCCGGATTCTTTCCGAACGACTTCTCCCAAAACAGGACCAGATTCTCCGACTCGGCCTTATACTCATACGAAAAGTTTCCGTCCGTCTGCCCGAACCTGTTTTCCTTTTTCTGTTTTTCCGGAATCAGAATTGTCTTTCCTTTCGCGGCCGATGGACAGATACCTCCCACCAGCAAGGCACATGCAAGCAGGATGCCCATAACTTTTGTTCTTTTCATAATCGCTGATTTTAATAAGTTGTGTCTTTATATTTATCCTATATGAAAACTTCCGTCATCAGAAGCCGCTACCTGCGGCATCTGTCTGTGTGCAAATTTAAACGGAGCGATTGTATATCGCTTTGTTTTCCGTCCTTACGACTTTGCTATCTGTTCTAATAAGCGGCATTACCTAAGAGCCTGTTTTATTTTTCCAATAAAGTAATGTTATATCAGGTTCTAGATCCATAATAAAATTCTATCCTGCACATTAAAAAAAGACACCTCCGCTTACAATCCATCGGTTAATTTCATTTATTTTGCATCACAATCAAAAAATCAATACCGACATGAAAAAACTTTATCTTGCACTTGCATTCATTTCTTCTGCGCTAACCAGCCTCATGGCTCAGCCACAAGCCTTGTTCACCGTTTCACACGGCCCTTACCTCCAGGAAGTGACACCTCAAGGAGCAACGTTCGTGTTTACAACCTCGCTCCCATCGTTCTCCTATATCGAACTGAAGGAAGAGGGAAGCAAGGATATCAGACAATGCTATCACGCGGAACATGGACTGCGTGACGCCAACACGACTTTCCATTCCGTCAGGGCGGAAGGACTGAGGCCAGGAACGGTCTACAATTACCGCATCCGCTCGAAAGAGATGCGTGACTTCCAGCCGTACAAGGTGGTGTTCGGTGACAGCATCGTGTCGCAATGGTATACTTTCCGAACCGTCGACCCGGAAAGCAAAGGAGGCTCTTTATTCGTGGTGAGCGATGTCCATAACAACAGCAGCCAGCTGGAAACCCTGCTCAACCTGTGCGACTACAAGACCTGCGACGCTTTCCTTTACGCCGGAGATATGATGAGCTACATGGAAAACGATGAAACGCCATTCCAGGCTTTCATCGACACAAGCGTCCGTTTGTTCGCATCTTCCATTCCTTTCGATATGGTGCGCGGAAACCACGAAACACGGGGAAAGCTGGCACGCAGCTATCCGGGGCTGTTCCCGAAGTCAAGCGGAAAGATCTATGGTTCGCGCCGCATCGGGGACATCATGATTGTAATGCTGGACTGCGGAGAAGACAAGCCGGACAATGTGCCTGTATATGCCGGACTGACGGACTTCGACGCTTACCGCACGGAACAGGCGGAATGGCTGGCACAGCTGGTTGAAACGGAAGAGTTCAAAACCGCACGCTACCGCATCGTCATCTCTCATTTCCCGATGGCCAACGTCTTCCCCGACGAGGAACTGAACCACGGAATCAATGACCTGAAAGCCAAAATGCTTCCCATACTCAACAAGGCCGGCATTGACCTGATGGTTTCAGGCCACACGCACCGCTTCGCCTTTCATGAGAAAGACAAAGCCGGAAATGCCTTTCCGGTGATTGTAGGAAGCAACCGGAGCGCCACACGCCTGGACATTTCGGATGGAAAAATCAAGGCAAAGGTCATCGACAACGCCGGCAATGTCTTGCTGGACACGACATTCTGAACCGAACCGGCCAATCCTATATCTGTCAGACCGCGGCAGGACTTTTCTTCAACGCCTCGGACAAAAAATGCAGATTCTCCGACACATTCTGTAAACCGCATCGTGGTTTATAGAAACGACAACGTGGTCTGCACAAACGGCGACGTGGTTTATACAGACCACATCGCCGTTTGAAGTTTTCACAACCGCATTCTGAAGTTTCCGGAACGGGAACCTGCTTTTATTCCACCGCCCGGCCGATTTACATTTTTCTCAAAAAAGCGGAAAGAAAAAGACATGACACACGAGTACCCGGGCTTTTTTCTGCCAAAAAACGTTAACAATCTGTCGTTTTATTCTTTTATACGGTAATTTTACCCCCCATTTTGAACCTGTCCTGATCAGTCGCCCAAATATTTCAAATTTTACGGCCCGACATTCCGGCACGTTCAGAAAAAAGTTACCTTTGAAGTTATGAACAGATTAACAATAAAAATATATCCAGGCACATTGAAAAGCTTGACCCTATCGGTGGGATGCGCCCTATTCGTTTATGGAGGATGGTTTATGGCTCATGACACCTATCCGCTCCATGTCATCATCGGCTATTCAGGTGCCGCTTTCTTCGGAGCAGGCTTTGTCGTTTCATTGGGATATACGATGCTTCGGCTGTTCAGCCGGCCTTGGGCAACCATTCACAAGGACCGCCTTAAGGTGCTGGTTCCCATCAGATTCGGATACAAGACATTCATGTTTGAAGACATCGGATTTTTCTATGTAGCAGGAAGCCAGATTTATGCGGCTTATTCGCGGAAGAAGGGCAATGTTCCTACCGGCCTGCTCAGCGTTATGCTTGACAACCTCCCGGAGATATGCAACATCCTGAACGAAAGGCTCGAACGGTATCGCCTGGACGCAAAATAAGGAGCCGGCAATGCCATCCGCCCTCTCATCACAAGGTCCGGCGGAAATAAAGCATATCACGCAACACCTGTCCTTCCTCTACGATAAGATGATCATAATGCTGCGTAAAAAAGTCGGGCACCGTATGCGAATAGGTGAAACCGCAGCTCAGATAGAAACCGACAGTTTGCCGGCTGTCGCCCGTACCGACAAGCATCGTATGACACATTCCCTTATAACGTCCGAAAAGGTATTCCACCATCCGCTTCCCCATCCCCTTGCGCTGGCATTGCGGAGATACAGCCAGATTCTTCAATTCGCAAACACCTTCTCCCTCAAGCGTAACGACCGCCACGGCAAAAGCGTCATGCGTCTGCTTATCCCGCATGACATACAGATCACCCCGTTCCAGGTAACGGTCGATCATCGACTCTTGTTCGTCGGCAAGAAGCAGAAGGGAGAGATACCGTTTCTTATCCGAAGAAACAAGACAAATCTCAGGAGAATCGTTCAGATCCGGAGAATCCCTCAAGATTTCGTTACGTAAGTTCCACTCTTCCGCAGTTATCCGCATGAAATGCTCTGTACGCACATCTCCCAAAGGAGAAACTTTGCCTGTTTCTGTATGATGATACGTAAGCCCGCACTTCTCCATTACCCGCTGCGATTGCCTGTTCCCGTCATAAAAGCCGCACCATACGGCCGACATGCCCAAATCGGCAAAACATCTGCGCAACAGGCAACGCACGGCCTCCGGGATCATGCCTTTTCCCCAATAAGGAACGCCGATCCAGTAACCGATCTCAGCCTCATCAGCCTGCATATCTGCGCTGTGCATTCCATCTCCGCGCATGATGCCTGCACTTCCCACCGGCTCGCCCGTTTCTTTCAGCACCACCGCATACGTTTCCGGCTCCGAAAAAACGGTGCGGATAATCTCGCGGCTATGTTCAACCGACGCATGAGGCGGCCATCCGGCAACAGGACCGACGGCCGGATCTTTGGCATATTTATAGAGGGATTCCGCATCGGCTTCTTGCCAAGGACGGAGAATAAGACGAGAAGTTTCCAAACAATTGCCCATAACACTACCTTTTCATTCTGAGATTTCCACCAGATTGCCTTCCGGCCCTTCAATGCAGCTTTCATAATAACCGTCGCCCGTAATGCGCGGACCGCTGACAACCGCATAACCGTCAGCACGAAGACACTCCGTCAGCTGATCGACTTTTTCTTTCCCTCCCACGCAAAAAGCAAGGTGGACAAGTCCTGTCCGCAAAGGATCTTTAGGCAGGTCCGCCATATCCGGGCGCGACATGATTTCCAGCCGCGCTCCACGGTCAAAAGAAAGGAAGTAAGTCTTCAGCCCTGTCCGCGGGTTAGGATACATCTCATTTGACACCGCCCCAAAATAACGGATAAAGAAATCCCGGGCAGTTTCCAGGTCATTCACATACATCGCCACATGATCAAGTTTCATAAATTCCCCTCTTTTATAAATTACACATTCAGGTACCGGACTGACCCAGCCAGTCCGATTTATTGTCTGATTACAAAAGTAATAATAATCCGACAAAAAGCAACTGAAGAATAGAAATCAAGAATGAAATCTTCAAAGTTAAAAAAAAGTCCGGTTAATAAGAATAATTCAAGGAACAATGGGAAAATTATGTATCTTTACAGCAGAATATCTTTCTTGGATAAGGCTACAGGAAGAAGACGGCATGTCCAATGGGGATTCAAAGCAGGTAAAAGATAAATAAAAAGAATCTGTTCATTCAATAATATGTATATCGCCGGCATCATTCTATTTTTTGCAGCGGTGATCTTCATTAAATTAAAGATGCCGATGTGGAAAGGCAAGTATTCTGAAAGGCTTGTAAGAAACAAAATTCAGAAACTGCCTGAAGAATACGTCGTGTTCAATAATCTGCTGTTCGAAGACAATGAACATTCAACACAAATCGACCATATCGTAGTTTCGCCTTATGGTGTCTTTATCATTGAGACAAAGGGATATAAAGGCTGGATTTCAGGTGGCGAGAACAGCGAATACTGGACACAAACCATTTATAAAAGCAAACACCAGTTTTACAATCCGATAAAGCAAAATGCCGGACTAAAACAGAAAGCTAACCCCTCTCTTCTGCGAAGCATTGAACCGCTCAACCTCCAAAGAGAGGGATTTCTTTAGCTGACCAGCCATAAAGTCCAAAAACGGCTGATTCGTTTCTTCGTCCTGACATTGGTACAGGGAAAGTATATATTCTTCTCTATTTTCCTTGAATATTTTAGTTGGAAAAAGATTGTAGCAGAACTGAATGTAATTCATCAGCAGGCGGGCGGTTCTTCCGTTGCCATCTACCCACGGATGAATGGTTACTAAGTTAAGATGGGCATTGAAGCTTAGTTCGTATTGTTCCCGAAATGTTCCCACAGCCTTTTGCTTTTCCTGCAATAAAGCGCAAAGTTCATCTACTTTGGCAGGGACTTTCTGATAACTCATATAAGAACGTCCACCAATGCCAGCTGTAACACCACACAAACGGAATTCGCCTTTGGAAGAATCAAAAGAGCCACCCATTACATTATAGGTACTGCCTGTAGTACGCATCAACACAGCATTCAATTTCTGTAAAAATACTGATGTGATGGGTTCTTTATGTTCGGCTTCTTCTTTGGCAAGCTCGTATGCTTTCTTTAAGTCCTCATTCATCAAGTGATATACCAATGGCTTTCCTTTGGCAGTCAGACCCTCATCGAAAAGCATTTGCGCCTCCACTTCGGTAAGTGTTGAACCCTCAATCGCTGTAGAATGGGTAATAAGAGAATAGAGGTAGTACTTCTCATAGTCCACCGCTTCACTGATACCAAGTTGCTGGAACTTCTGGTACAACAGTTCAATCTCATGCCAAACACCTTGTTCCATTGACTTTTATTTAATGGGATTTATTTCTTTTCAAAGGTACTGCATTTGTTTTGTGCATCCAAAGAAAACAACTACTTACTACAATATTTTTTGCACGTGTGGAGAAAATATGGGAAAGTTTAGACAAAAAGAAAAAAGCTAAGCGATTGACTTATCAATACTTAGCTTTTATCCTTGTACCCAGACCCGGTACAAGGCATAGAAATCATAGGAAAATAAAAGAATTTATCTTCCTTATTATCAATTATTTGCATCTTTCTTATTTTCTCTATTTTTGCCATATTTTGCCCATTTTTCGTCATTAAGTACACTTTTAGTACACTTTGAAATTCCATTTTCTTTTGTACCTTTGCAATATCGGAAAACAAAAGAAAATCAATTATTTAGCGTAATCACCCGGTTATGGTACCTAAATCGGGATAAAACCTCTAAACAATGGCAAAGTTAGAAAATAAAACGAAAGAAAACCCTAAATTGGAGCAAAACAGGCTGTCGGACGGCAGAATTAGTTTGTATCTGGAGTATTATTTGGGTAGAGAGGAAAAGCCCGTATTGGATGAAAACGGTAATCAGGTGTATTATGAAAGCGGTAAGATGCGGGGAAAGCCGAAGTTCGCTATCAAGCATCACAGGCGAAAAGAGAACCTCAGCCTGTATCTGATAGAGAAGCCACGTACCCCTGCGGAACGCCAGCAAAACAAGGAAACATTGGAACTTGCCGTAAGGATACGTGCCGAGCGTGAACAGGAGTTCAAGGAAAGCATGTTGGGCTATCGCCTGAAAAAAGACCGGAACGTGAATTTCTTGGATTATTTTCAAGCCTATATCAATGACTATACCAAGAAAGACATTCGGATGGTGCAAATCGCCCTAAGCCGTTTCAAGGACTTTTTGAAGGAGCATTACCCGATGCACGAGTTCGGCATCAAGCCGGAACTTATCACGAAGGACATGATGGAACAGTTCGTAGCTTATCTGCAATCCCGTAGCGTGGGCGAAGGGGCTAAAAGCATCTTCCAGCGTTTCAAGAAGGTTATCCACTATGCGATTGACCACGATGTGATGCTGAAAGACCCCTGCAAAGGCGTTACCTGCAAGGCGGATAGCCAGATACTACGCAAGGACGTGCTTTCGCCGGAAGAAATCCAGCGGTTGATTGCGTGCCATTATGACAACGAGAACCCCAACGTAAGGCGTGCGTTTATCTTTTGCCTGTATTGTGGCTTGCGCTTCTGTGATGTGAAAGACCTTACCTATAAGAATATCGACTACGCTAATAAGCTGCTAAAATTTGAGCAGAACAAGACCAAAGGTCATTCCGCCAGTAGCGGTGTGGTCATTCCGCTCAATGACGGCCTTCTTTCGCTTGTGGGAGAACCGCCGGCAGACGGTAACAAAGACGCTCTCATCTTCAACCTGCCTTCGTATGAAAGTTGCTGCAAATCCGTCAAGCGTTGGGTGAAAAGAGCCGGGATAGATAAGCACATAAGCTGGCATTGCGCCCGTCACTCATTCGCCGTGAATATCCTCAACAATGGGGCGAACATCAAGACGGTTGCCAGCCTGCTCGGGCATAGCGGACTGAAACATACGGAGAAATACACCCGTGCGGTGGATAAATTGAAAGAGGAGGCGATAAACAGCCTGCCGGAATTAAAGTTTTAACCATAAAAGACTTACCTTTGCAATTATGGACTTTGAAGCATTAGTAAAACATATCAGCACGATACAAAGCACGTTGCAGGCGCAAGCCGCACACGCTGTAAACCTCGCCCTGACTGCCCGCAATTGGCTCATGGGCTGCTATATCGTGGAGTTTGAGCAAAACGGTGAAGACCGTGCCGCATACGGCGAACAACTGTTGAAGAAACTGGAACAGCGGTTGAATGTCAAAGGACTGAACGAGCGCAGGTTTCGTGAGTTCCGGCGGCTATACCTTGTTTATCCGCAACTGAAAGAGCCTATCGCACAATACATATTGGCAGGAAGCGAAATTCGGCACACACTGTCCGCCGAATTCACAGACCCAATTCGGCACACGGTGAGTGCCGAATTACAATCCGTTAATAATCAACCAAGTGAATGGAATACACAAGCTGATAGATTATTTGAAAGATTACCGTATTCTCATTTAAAGTTTATTTCTAAAATAGAAAATCCGGTCAAACGTGCTTTCTATGAAATGGAAGCAATAAGGGGTTGTTGGTCAGCAAGAGAACTGGAGCGGCAAATCAATTCCCTCTATTACGAGCGCAGCGGATTGTCGAAAAACAAAGAAGCCTTATCTGCTTTGGTGCAACGGCAAGCCATGCCGCTGCAGCCCAAAGACATTATTAACACGCCCGTTACGTTGGAGTTCTTGGGATTGAACGACCGTGCTTTGGTAACGGAAAACGACTTGGAGCAATCCATTCTGGACAACCTGCAACGCTTCCTGTTGGAAATGGGACATGGCTTCTGCTTCGAAGCACGCCAAAAGAGAATCCTGATAGACGGGGATTATTTCTTTGCCGACCTCGTGTTTTATCACCGCATTTTGAAATGCCATGTCATCGTGGAATTGAAGATAGACAAGTTCCGCCACGAATACGCTTCGCAACTGAACCTATATCTTAACTACTTCAAGGCGGAAGTGATGCAACCCGACGACAATCCGCCTGTCGGCATCCTGCTTTGCACCGAGAAGGGCGACACGTTGGTAAAATACGCCACTGCCGGATTAGACCCGAACATCTTCGTGCAAAAGTATATGATAGAACTTCCCACTGAAGAGGAAATTAAGAAGTTCATTTCAACTGCAAACTATTAGCAATAAAAAACACTACTGGCGAAAAGAAGGAAAGCCATTCTTTCTCTTTTCGCCAGCACGTTTATTACTGCCAACAAGAATAGGTTTAGGTTAGTTTGGATGTATATACAAAAGACAGAACTAAACCGTAAATGCAGACGATAATTATAGCAAGTCACTTATGATACATTCTGTTCTTCCAAGACTATATTAGCATCATTATCGCATTTTTCAGGCTTAATCCGCTCTATACGACGAATATGTTTTGCCCTATTAGCTATAATTAACGGTACACGCTCGACAACAACAACCGATGTGTCAAGCCCCAACGCACTCGGTTCTCCAATGCCTATCTTTCTAATTAATGCATAAAGGCTCATCAGCAAATTTTGTCGGCGGTTACGGGAATCTTCAGGATAATATATCCGGTGGATAATAATAAAGCGAAAATCACCCGGTATGCCATTCTTATGCAATGAAGGATAAGAACTTGTTAGTTCTACTTCACCATCCGCAACAAGGTCATCAACTACTTGTCGTAAATAAAGGCTCACGCGCGGTTCTATACGAAAACCTATACGCATGGTTATACTAAACAATGTCCCTTTTATTAATGTGGAACAATTATATTCAAGTGTGTCTGGTGTATCCACAAATTCAAGGTTAATAAGCCAATAATGATCTGCCCGTTTAGGCTGCTTATTAATTATGGAATACAACAATTTATCGTCCACACAACCTTCTTTGTGTGCATGATTCACATAGACAAGATTAGAAGCATATTTGGATATGCTTTCGTCCGCCTTAATATCAGAAATAATGTTGTAGTATTCACTTAACCGTTTGGAAGACATATGTTTTCGACGAATTTTGTTGGCACTTACCCATACAAACATGATAAAACATAATAATCCACCTATTAACAGCGTAAACCAACCTCCGACCATAAATTTGGACAGGTTTGCAGCAAGGAAAATACCTTCAATAACACAATATCCGCCGACAAACAGTATTGATAGAATGCGTGGAATGTTATGCATATGCAAATAGAATCCCAACAACAATGTTGTCATCAACATTGTAATAGTTATGGCAAGTCCATAAGCGGCTTCCATGTGGGTGGAATCTCGAAACAACAATATAGTAAATATTACTCCAATATACATTACAAGGTTTACCATTGGAATAAATGACTGACCTTTTACGTTGGTAGGGTGCTTAATACGCATACGAGGCCAGAAATTCAAGTTCATAGCTTCACTCAATATGGAAAATGAACCGCTTATTAGAGCTTGGCTCGCAACAATAGCTGCCCCGGTAGCCATTGCTATGGAAAACAACAGTATTTCTTGTGGCATGATTGAATAAAATGGGTTCACTGTACCTTCTGCACTTTCCGGATGATGCAATACCCACGCTCCTTGCCCCAAATAATTTAGAATAAGCATCACCTTTACAAATATCCAACTGACCGTAATATTTCGTCTGCCACAGTGCCCTAAATCAGAGTATAAGGCTTCTGCACCAGTGGTACACAAGAAAACGGCACCCAATATCAGAAACCAGTGGGGGGATTCCACTAATAACCGTATGGCATAGTAAGGATTGAATGCCTTGAATACTTGAGGATAGGAAGTCAGACTGATAGCTCCGGCGATTCCAAGAAGCAGGAACCAAAGTAGCATAAATATGCCAAATGACCGTCCTATATTTTCTGTACCAAAACGCTGAACGAAAAATATAATGGTAATAATGGTCAGTGTAATAGGAATCACAGGCAGATGCGGACTGATACTTTCAAGTCCTTCTATGGCAGTTGTGACCGTAATGGCTGGAGTGATAATACCATCAGCAAGCAAAGTGCTCGCACCGATAATGGCAATGATGTAAATCCACCTTCTTCTGTGGCGGCGTAAAAGGGCATAAAGCGCAAGTATGCCACCCTCCCCGTTATTGTCGGCACGGAGAGCCACCAGCACATATTTCACCGTAGTCTGAAGAGTAAGCGTCCATATGATACAAGACAATGCGCCTAAAACATAATTTTCATCAAGAGCTTCTCCAGTATGAATGATGGCTTTCATAACATAGAGTGGCGATGTTCCAATGTCACCAAAAACAATACCCAATGTGATGAGTAACCCGGCAAATCCAAGTTTATGTTGAATATTGCCTTCTTTTGATAGGTTTGCCATAAAAAGTAGTTTTTTGTTCTACATATATTTGTTTTCCTTTTAAGCGGCGCAAATATAAAATAAAATCTTAACAATAAGATTTCACTTTTCTTTTTTCGTGAAAAATATCATATAAACCTTGACGATGGTCAAGGCTTGTCTAAAAAAATAGTCTGTTTGAATTACGTATAACTATTAAACTCAAAAGCCGAAGTTATGGGACTTATCCTTCACCTCGGCTTTTTGCTATTTACTGATTTCCTAACCTATCAGCTTCCTTTTTCAACTGCTCAGCCTGCTCATTAAGCAGCTTTGCCCGTTCCAAGGCTTCCGCCTGCCTGCGGCAACGTTCCTCAAAATCTAGTACCGAATCCGTCAGGTTGCGGATAAAACGCTCGTCCCGCTGCCACTTGAACTTATTCTCCAGTCTTTCAAGGGTATTGCCGTCCGCTTGTCCCTGCATCAGCAGATAACGGTATTTCATGTCGTTGTCCTGCAACTGCCCCATCCGTTCAGCCAGACGGACATTCAGGAACAGGGACGTGGCACAGACAATCAGACCTGCCGAAAAGAGGAATAGCTTCGGGCGTACCAAAGAAGTTACTTTGTTGTAAATCCGCCGATGAAACGGTACGGGTTTGGCTTCTTCTTTTTCTGCCATGCGCTCATCATGGTACCGCTTCATTGTTTCCAGCATTTCCTTGAGACAGCCGAAAGTGGCTACTACATAATTCTTGACCTCCCCGAAAGATTGCCGTTGTTCCTGTCCTGATTTCCGCAGTTCGGCAAGCCGGGTCAGGATGTCTTGCAACTCTTTTTCGGGAACCGCCGGGTTCCTGCGTAACTCAGACAATGCCCGTTCTATAGCCTCCAGTCGGGAAAGGGTTTCCTCGCGTCCGGCTGGCGTCACCTGCGCTTCCTGCTTCTCCTTCAGTTCCGTGACCATGGAGAGAAGCCCCTCTAAAATCAAATTTTCTTCCATATCCGTTTACAGTTTAAGTTGTCTTTTCTTTTTCTTCTTCTTTTTTCTCAGACTCCAGTCAATTTCTTCGTCCGATGGAGCAGACGGCGAAACATCGAACAAGCTGAACAAGCCGCCCATTGAAGGGCTGTCGTTCCTTTGCGGTGTTTGCTCAGGCTCCAAAATAGGTGCGGAAACTATCTGCTGGCGACTATTTTCTACGGTATCCATTCCTGCGTTCCCGAAATGCTTATCCAGTTTGGAGAAGCTGAAATTGCGGTCTATTTCCGAACCTTTGAACGTATAGGCACCTTTGGTGAAGGAGATGCCCTGCACCTCGTCTGTACGCCCTTTATACTTGAAGCGGATGCCGATGCCCTTTTCTGCCAGCCGCTCCTGTAACTGCCGCCAACTTTTGGACTTGCCGATTTCATTCCTCACAGTCGTGTAAATCTCGTATTTCGACTTGTCCGGCTCTTTCAGGCGATGCCGCTTAACCAGTTCCTTGCCTTTGGCGAAGTATAGCCCGTGCTTGGCTTTCAGCTTCTTGCACACCTGCTCGTTGCGGTACATGTCGTTCCTGTCCGAGATGGTCTTGCCGTTGTTGTCTATGCGATTGAACACGATATGCACATGCGGATGCTCCCTGTCTTGGTGGCGCACGATGATGTACTGCGTATCGGTGATTTTCATCTCGCGCATATACTCTTGCGCAAGTTGTATCATCTTCTCGTCCGTCAGCTTGGGCGCATCGTTTACCGAATAGCTCAGCGCGATATGTCCGACTGGCTTGCCCAGACGGGGATTCATGGAGGCTTGTGCGCAGAAGCAGCGGATGATGTCCTGCCTGCTTTCCGCCAGTACTCCGTCCGCATGGAGCAAGACCGCCTGCTGCTTGCCCAGCACGTAGTCCACACAGCCCTTAAACCCGCTTCCTTTCCTTATTTTTCCAATCATCCGACAAATGGCTTATGATTTCCACTATCCTGTTCTTAAGTTTCACCAGTTCGACCGCCACTTTCGCAAAGCCTCCGGCATTTGCCCGGTGCGCCAGCTGGTTGATGTTGTTCGCTTCGCCTGCCAGTTTGCGGAGGATGTCCGTATCCTGCCTGTTCAGCCGGGGCGTTATCTCTGCCGACACGACAGCCTGCCGCACATACTCGCTGACACGCAGCCCGGCTTCTGATGCCCGCTTCCTAACGGTGTAATACTGCAACTCGGTCAGCTTCGTGCTGACCACACGTCTTTGCTTGTCTATCCGGTTCTTTGCCGGACGACCGCCTGATTTGTTCCTTGTATCTGTCATACATTTTTGTCTTTGGAAGTTGTCTTGAAAATTGCGACCGACGGGAGCGGTTTCCTTTGCGGGGAGCAAAGCAAGGCGGTTTCGGTCTACCGAAACATAACCTTGCTTCCCCTAAGAAACGTCTGCCCGTTGCTCACAGTGTCTATCTCCGCCGGGTTAGATTCCCCTGCCTTTCTTCTGCCTTAGCAGCAGTTTCTGTCCGTTTTTCTGTTCCTGCTTCCTGCCGCACAGGTAATCGTTCAGGTCGGAATATTCCCGGTAATTGTGCGAGAAATCCCGTACCCGATAGGAGTATTCCGCTGTGATGGCTTGCGTTGCCCGGATGCCTGCCCCGTCATTGTCGAGCAGGCAGTGGATGCGTTCATATTGCCCCAATGCGTCAATGGCTTTCTGTACATTGGCGGTGGAGTTGAGTATGACGTAATCCTGCCTGTCAAGGTTGGGCATGACAGGGCAGTTCTTTGTCCTTAGCGTGAGGAATGAAAGATAATCCATGAAGCCTTCGAACACCAGGCACTTCTCCCTCGGTTCGCCCTGTTGCCGGATATGGGTGATGTCTTTCGGGGCAATGCAGCCTTTGAAAAAGGAGTTGCGCACCTCGTAGCCGCCAACCACATTCGGGAAACCGATGGCGAAGTAGGGCTTGCCGTCATGAGGGAAACGCAGTTCCCTGCATTCTCTTTTTGCCAGTGTAAGGTCAATGCCACGCCCCTGCAAGTAACGGAGCAATGCCGGATGGGTGAGGTCACGGACTTCCAAATGTTGAAAACTCGGTGCCGACCTTTGCTGCCGAAAAGAAAAACTGACCGGGCGGACATGCTGTGCCTGTTCTGCTATCCGGTTTAAGAGGTACGGCAGATGGTCGGAACAGTAAAGTTCCTGTGCCAGTGCGATGATGTTGCCGCCTTTGCCAGCCCCGAAGTCATACCATTGTTCCCGTTCTGTGTTTACTTTAAAGGATGCTTCATGTTCCTCCCTCAGTGGCGATTTGTACCATAGATTCGCTCCCTGCTGCTTGACGGGTGAATATCCCAGACTGTGCAGGTAATCGGTGATGGGTATTTTCTTTGCTTCTTCAATGTTCATAATGCAAACTTTTTAGTGGATGATGAATAATTGGGAAGTGTACCAGTCCGGTTTAGACCTTCATATATACGCCCGTACTGTACCGGACTTGATTGCCGGGAGTGACGGGAAACGGGAAGTCTGTTCCCCTTATATATATGTCCGAACTAAACCAAACCTGTTTTAGTAGTGAAAATCGGGATTGTAACGGTATCCCTTTCCTTCCTTTACAATCATACGCTTGTTCACGAGGAACGTGTTCAATGCCACGAGGACATTGCGTCCCCGCTCGTAGCCGATGCTTGCATAGCCCTGCTTCAACGCGTGTATGACGTTGGAATAGCCCTGCACGGTGCGCTTGCCGAAACCGTTTTCCAACGCCGTGCGGTGCTGCTGTTCAGTCAGTTCCGTAAGCGGGAAACTTTTTTCCTGCTTGGGCTGCTGGAATACATAGCCGTCCACGACTTCGGGCAATGCGCTGTCGTTGATGCGGAAGGCGAAAGGCTCGAAGTCCCGGTCGCGTATATGTGCCGCCTTTACCTCGCTGATGTTCCCGTCCTGCGTGCTCTTGGTGATTTGCAGGACGGTTTCCGCCTTGTTGTTCAGTTCCGTGCCGATATGTCCCCTCGTATTGTCATCCCCCTTGTTCAGATGCAGCACGGTATGAATGTGCAGGTTGTATCCGCTTGACCAGCGCATGAGCAGGTTTATCAGGTCGGTCGATTCGCTGGGGCTGTTGATGTCATACATCAGGTCGCGGATGCCGTCAATGATGAGCAGCCCCACATCGGGCATGTTCTCCAGCATATACTCGATAATCCGCTTCCGCATGTCAGGGGTCTGTTCCCGAAGTACGATGAAAACAAAGTCGTCCCTGTCCTGGTCGGTCGGCAGCCCGGCAAGCCGCAGGATGCGTTCCATCACCTTGTGGCAATGGTACCTGCTCTGTTCGGTGTCCACATAAAGGATTTTCCGTTTGTCCGGAGGCAGGCACGCCGAATAGTGCAGCACCTCGTCATTGGTCAGTGCCGCTGCAACGATGGCGGAGATGTTGAACGGCTTCTTGCTTTTCGCCTTGCCTGTGGAGGCGCTGAAGTTGCCCAGCGTCCCGATGGTGGAGCCGTTTACCCAAAGGATTTCAGGCGGCACATCGTAAGTGTCCGTCACTTTCAGACGGATGCTTTTCCAAAGGGCAGCAAATTCTTCCTTCTTCATGATGGTGTCCCCTTTAGCCTCCGTGCTTTTCTTGTTTTCCATGGGCTTTACTTCTTTAAGGGACGGTTGAGAACATACTTCTGCGCTTCCTGCTCTATCTGCGTTTTGGTCTTTACCGGATTCTGGCGGAGCCATGCTTCCAGTTCGGACTTCTCAAAATAAAGCATCTTCCCCTGCGGCTTGTAATGGGGAATCAGATTGCCCGAAGTCAGCTTGTAAAGGTAACTTTTGGACAGGTTGAGGAATGTGCTCGCTTCATCAAAGCTAAGCACGTTCTTGGTTAGGAACAACATTCTTTCGAGTTCTTCCACTCGCATTTCCAAAGTTTTTTCCATATTGCTTGAAACTTTTTGGTGAAACAATATGAAGGTGCGCACCCTCGTTTTATTTTTGATGGAGCAAAAATCGGCATCCTCCAAAACATCAACACATAAGTTACGGGTAACTCACGTGAAATATTTTTGTTTTGACCTATGCCGACATGCCGCATCGTTTTGTTAACGGGGGCAAAGTTAAAGGCTTGGAAATGAAGTCTAATTGAGCTTTGTTTGACCGCTCAGACTATGCTCAACCTTTTTGCAGTTGCTTGATGTATTTGTCTATGATTTCGTATCCTTTCGGGTAGATGCACTTCACGTTGTCTGTCGCGCTCGACAAGTCGCTGCGTGTGAGGTATTTGTCTTTTATCTTGGCAAGTACCAGCTTGTTGTTGGCTATGACGGACTGCCACTCATAAGCGATATAGTTGTAGCAGCTAAGCTGCATCATCAGATAAGCCAGCAAGCGGTTGTTGTTGGACTTCAATACCCCGTTCAGTTTGCAGGCGAAGAAGTCCGAAAGGATTTTCGGGGTGATTGTCGTGGTGAATATGTGCGCTTCGTTGATACATTCGACCAACAGTTTGATTTGTTGCGTTGTAAGGACTGATTTGAATGGATTGGATTTCCCGACTATCTTGGTCGGCTCAGGCTGTGCCTTCTCTTCTTCTTTTGGCTGTTCTTCTGATTTCTCATCCAAAGGAACAGAGGCATGACTGGCGTTCTCCAGTTGTTGGAGGTATTCCAGATATTGGGTCTGCATGACAAGGCGCACAATGGAAGAAAAGAACGGAAGCTGCTCATCATAGCAAGTGGAAGATTGCAGGTATTTGTCCATATCAAAAGAAGAACATTGGAACGAAATATATTTTTTCCGCTCGTCAAGAGAGAGATTTTCGAAGAAACCGCTTTCCCAAAGGAAGTCCGGCATCAGTATGTCAAAACGTATATTGTGCAAGGCACGGTTCTTTTGGCATAGGGATACAAGGTTCTCGGTCACGTTGAAAATTTCTTGCCGGATGTAGTCATTCATTTGCGCTTCCGTCAGGTATTCACGCTTTAAGGCAAGCGCATTAGTTTTCATCCCGTATTCATGGGCAACACATTTATCAAGTAACTGCTGTATCTTTTTGAAGTTGGTTTCTCTGAAATCTTTCATATACGTTGTGCATTAAAATCGGTTTGGGTTACAAAGATAAGTGATGGATACCGTTTTCAAAGCAAACAAAAGCAGGAGAAAGGAAGAAATATGCAGCATCTTTGTTAATAAAGCATAAATATAAGGTTGCTAAAACGGCGAAAGTACTCTTTCTTTTTCTTTTCGTCAGGAAGTACACTTTTAGTACGCCCGATAAAAAGAAAAACCCTTGATAATCAGTTGATTACCAAGGGTTTGAAGTACCCAGACCCGGGGTCGAACCGGGATGGATGTTACTCCACTGGTGTTTGAGACCAGCGCGTCTACCGATTCCGCCATCTGGGCATTCCATTGAATTGCGGTGCAAAGGTATAAACTTTCCGGCAAAATACAAATAAAATGCCCGTTTTTTTCTTCATTTCAATAAAAAGAGGTGCAAAAATGCTTTCTGCAGCCATCTTTACACCTCTTCTCCTATACTGGTATGAATATTATTTCTGACGAATAAAAATATTTATCGGAGTCCCCGACAGATTCCAGCGCTCGCGAATCTTGTTCTCAAGGAAACGCTTGTAAGGTTCTTTCACATATTGCGGAAGATTCGCAAAGAACACAAACGAAGGAATCCTCGTGTTAGGCAATTGAGTCACGTACTTGATCTTTATGTATTTGCCCTTGTTCGAAGGAGGCGGATATGCCTCAATCAAAGGAAGCATCTCTTCATTCAGACGGGCCGTTGATATTTTTGTCGTGCGCGCCTTATATACTTCCGTCGCTGTTTCAAGCACTCTAAAGATGCGCTGTTTAGTCAAAGCAGAAGTAAAGATTATCGGAAAGTCTGTGAAAGGAGCCAGGCGATTGCGGATTGCATCTTCGTATCCCTTCATAACCGCATCCGTCTTTACCTCAACCAAATCCCACTTGTTTACAACAACCACCAAACCTTTCTGATTACGCTGAATCAATGAAAAGATATTCAGGTCCTGTCCCTCTATCCCACGGGTAGCATCAAGCATCAGGATACAGACATCTGCATTTTCTATCGAACGGATGGAACGGATCACTGAATAATACTCCAAGTCTTCGGTTACCTTATTCTTTTTACGGATACCTGCCGTATCAACCAAATAAAAATCAAAGCCGAACTTATTATAACGCGTATAGATCGAATCACGGGTCGTGCCAGCTATCTCAGTCACGATATTCCGTTCTTCTCCGATGAATGCGTTCACGATGGATGACTTTCCTACATTCGGTCGTCCCACTACAGCAAAACGGGGTATATCCTCATCCAGGATTTCCGAGGCCTCCTTCCTGAACTTGCTCAGAATGCAGTCGAGCAGTTCGCCCGTACCGCTTCCGCTCATTGCAGAAATACAATACGGATCGCCCAAACCAAGCGAATAAAACTCTGCCGCATTATACTGCAACATATTATTGTCTGTCTTGTTTGCCACCACAATCACCGGAGTCTTGGAACGACGCAGAATATTAGCCACATCCATATCCAAGTCTGTCACTCCATTCATCACGTCTACCACGAACAGAATGACATCCGCTTCTTCAATGGCCAAAACCACCTGCTTGCGTATTTCCTCTTCAAAAATATCATCCGAGTTCACTACCCAACCGCCTGTATCTACGACTGAGAATTCCTTACCTACCCATTCCGACTTTCCATACTGGCGGTCGCGGGTTGTACCGGCCTGTTCATTCACAATCGCCTGACGACTCTGTGTCAAGCGATTAAACAGTGTCGACTTCCCCACATTGGGACGTCCTACAATTGCTACTAAATTTCCCATAACATTATTACATTTACGGCTTCGCAGCCGAGATTAATCCAATTGATAGCCGAAATTTTTCAGTTCTTTGTCAGAACTTCTCCAATCTTTATCGACTTTCACAAAAAATTCTATATAGATTGACTTCTGAAAGAAATGCTCCAAAGCTCTCCGCGCTTCCGTAGCCACTTTCTTCAGCGCCACACCATTATGCCCGATAATGATTCCCTTCTGTGATTCGCGCTCCACATAAATAACCGCATTGATGTGAATGCTCTTCTGCTCTTCTTTAAACTTTTCAACCACAACTTCCACCGAATAAGGAATCTCCTTGTCGTAATAAAGCAGGATTTTCTCCCGAATGATCTCAGTCACAAAAAAGCGGGCAGGCTTGTCAGTCCACTGATCCTTGCCGAAATAAGGAGGCGAATCCGGCAGAAGTTCCCTGATGCGCTTCATCACCACGTCTATATTGAACTTCGCCTTTGCCGATATCGGAATGATCTCAGCGTCAGGCAAAAGCGCATGCCAAGCCTCCACTTGTTTAACCAAAGCCTCCTGATTGCTCAAATCAATTTTGTTGACCAGCACTAAAACCGGAACTGTCATTTTTTTAACCTTCTCCACAAAATCCATGTTCTTGTCTGGCTTTTCAACCGTATCAGTCACATACAAAAGGATATCGGCATCAGCCAGCGCAGACTCCGAGAAATTCAACATAGACTCCTGCAGCTTATAATTCGGCTTAAGCACTCCAGGGGTATCAGAGAAGACGATCTGCATATCATCCGTGTTCAAGATTCCCATGATACGGTGACGAGTCGTTTGGGCCTTGAAAGTGGCGATAGAAATACGTTCGCCCACCAACAAGTTCATCAATGTGGATTTCCCCACATTAGGATTTCCCACAATATTAACAAATCCGGCTTTGTGCATAATAATCAATTATTTAATAGCAGACAAAAAAACGCATCGGATCGGGATGCGTTTTTTGTCATTTGAAGAATTTTTCAAATCATTTTCCGTCATATCCCCACTTCACATAGCAGGCACCCCAAGTGAATCCGGCGCCGAATGCGGTGAAGATGATATTGTCGCCTTTCTTAAGCTGCTTCTCATAATCCCAAAGACAAAGAGGCAATGTGGCAGCACTGGTATTTCCATAACGCTGTATGTTAATCATTACCTTCTCCAAAGGAACTTCAAGACGGGAAGCCACAGCATCAATAATGCGCAAGTTAGCCTGATGAGGCACAATCCAGTTAATATTGTCCTTATTCAGTCCGTTGCGTTCAGCTATCTGTGCAGTAGCGTCCGACATGTTTGAAACGGCATACTTAAATACGGTTCTTCCTTCCTGATACAAATAATGCATCTTGTTGTCAATCGTAAAATAAGAGGGAGGACAGACTGAGCCGCCGGCCTTCATGTGAAGGAAAGGAAGTCCTTTTCCGTCGGTTCTCAGCAGAGAATCCATGATTCCGCAGTCTTCTGTCGTGGCTTCCACCATGCAGGCCGCCGCTCCGTCACCAAAAATCGGGCAAGTGGCCCTGTCGGCATAATTGACCATCGATGACATCTTATCGGCACCTACAATAATCACTTTTTTATGACGCCCCGACTGAATCAGTCCGGCTGCGGTATCCATAGCAAAGAGAAATCCGCTGCAAGCAGCCTGAAGGTCGTAGGCAAAAGCGTTCTTCAGTCCCAACTTGTCGCAGAGAATAGAAGCAGTAGAAGGGAAATGATAATCCGGAGTCGTAGTAGCCACAATTACGCAGTCAATAGAATCCGGATCAGAATTCGTCTTCTGCATCAATTGTTTGGCTGCCTTACGCGCCATATAGGAAGTACCCAATCCCTCTTCATTCAAGATACGCCTTTCTTTTACGCCGATACGTGTCATAATCCACTCGTCGTTGGTATCAACCATTCGTGACAATTCTTCATTTGTCAACACATAGTCTGGAACATATCCGCCGACTCCTGTAATTACAGCATTAATTTTTTCCATCCTTTCAAATTTAAGCCTGTGAGTGATAAAAAAAACAGCCGGACGAGCCGAAAAGGCTCTCCGGCTTTATTCCTTACCAAACACATGATGTGTTCAATCAAGCTGTCCGGTTTAGAGGGCAGCTTCTTTTTCAATCGCTAATTTACCTCTATAGTAACCGCAAGCTCCACAAACAGTGTGATAAACATGCCATGCACCACAGTTAGGGCAGATAGCTAAAGTAGGAGCAACTGCCTTGTCGTGAGTTCTTCTCTTGGCAGTTCTCGTTTTTGATTGTCTTCTTTTAGGATGTGCCATTGTTTTAAGTTTTTTATTTAATTATTATTCAATATTTTCTTCAGTTCGTCCCATCTCGGATCACTCTCCCGACCATCATCCGAAATCGCTTCCGTACCCTCCTCCATATCTTCGTAATCCTCAAGCTCTTCTGCCGGGGACGAGATGCAGCTATGTTCGTTCAGCACTCCCATCATTTGCTCATTGCATTCACCGGGAGCATGAACTTTCTTCATGGGCAAGCTCAATGCCACAAATTCATAAATGAACCATGAAACATCAATATACCCATCTTCCTCAGGCACTGTGACAAAGTCTTCTTCTTCCGAAAAATCGGAACCCAACTTCACTTTCAAGGCATTGTCTGTATTTACCGGAAGTTCCAGTTCGTCAAGGCAACGGTCACACACAACAGTCACCGCTCCCTCTATATGGAAGTTCAACATATATGCGCCTATCGTCTTTTTCACAGACAATTGGACATTCAGATGTCCTTTCTGGATATCACCAGCATCGATATCCGTAAAAAAACGATCATCAAGCGTGCACTCATATTCACATGAGTCCTGACGCATATCTCTTAACCCTACATTATATATATCAAGCTCTTCCAAGTCGCAATACCCTATAAATCGGGCGACAAAGATACAAATAATAATTCATTTTTTCCAATATAATCCGTTTTTTATTTGTGAAAAATGCTTGCCACCCTACCCATTCCCCTTCATAATGTGCTTGATACACAATCGGAGAAAGAAAAAAAACAATATGAATGTCTGCAAGTTGCCAATTAGTAAGAACTCGTTGAGGTAGAGCTGGAGGAACTCCGCTTTTATGTCATGGTAAGTGTCCAGTATGCTCCTCTTGGCGTTGCTGATGACAATGTGTACCCATGGCAGGACTTTCCCGACACTCCTTTTGTCGTCCGTAACGACGGCATGATGGGAGGATGCCACCCCGTCCTTTCCAAGAGAGGCATAGCTGCTGAACCCGTCCGTGGTCACATCGGCATTCCCGTCCGTTCCTTGCCTAATCTTGCCGGTAATGGTGGAAGCCTTGAAATCATCGATGACCTGCATCTTTATATGCCCGACACTCTTGGGCGTACTGTACTTCTTGGCCGGAGGCGTCTTTGGCAGGCTGCTTTCCGCCATGACAAGGACAGGGGTCTTGCGCTGGCTTCCCCGTCCGCGCTTCAACGGGCAATCTTTCTGTTCTTCGGGCGTTTCCGTGGAGAAGAAGCCCTCGTCAACCTCCATGTCCCCATGGAGAGGGTAGCGTCCGTCGCGCTTGCCCATCACGTCGCGCAGCTTATGCACCATCTCCCATACAGGCTGGTAACGCTTACGGCCAATCTGGCGCTGTATCTCCTTGGTGGATATGGCACGCTTTGTCGCCGTCAGAAGGAACATGGCAGCAAACCAGTCACGAACAGGCAGATGACTGCCTTGCATTACCGTACCGGAACGAAGTTGCATCTCATGTTTGCAATCCATGCACGTCCAGGACTTGTGGCTCGGATTCCAGCTCAGGCGCAAACCGCCGCATTGACTACAGAACAGGCCATGATGCTCACGGAAACGGCGAAGGGCTTCCTCACAGGATGCCTCGTCGGGATATTGACGGTAAAAATCAAGCAGGTTCATAATGCATATGTTTATTGTCTTACGTTTTATATCCTGCATAAAGTGTTCCAAAACATGCCTGTGGGGCAATTTGGCAGTTTAAACTTTGCTAATTTTGTAACATGCGGACATTCATTTAATTGAAATGAAAACATCCTGAAGTTCTTTCTAATCCAAGAAAATGTGTATATTTGCGACTATAATAACCTTGAATATGTGAAATATTAATTAGATAATAAAGGTGAATACGTGAATTATGAGAAGAAAGATATATGATAAACTGTTGGAATGGAAGAAGAACCATAAGGGTGATACTGCCCTTTTGATAGAAGGAGCCAGGCGTATAGGGAAAAGTTATATCGTGGAAGAATTTGCACGCAAAGAATATGAGTCTTACATTCTGGTGGACTTCAGCAAGGTAAATCCTCAGGTAATGGAGTTTTTCAACCTTTATTTGGATGACCTCGACATGCTTTTCATGAATTTGGAACTTTATTTTAGGCGGAAACTTACTCCACGTCAAACAAAAGACGAAGAAGCCCGTTCTTTAATCATATTCGATGAAGTGCAGTTTTGTCCCCGTGCCCGTGCAGCCATCAAGCATTTAGTGGCAGACAGACGTTATGACTATATTGAGACAGGATCGCTTATTTCCATCAAGAAGAATGTAAAGGACATCATGCTGCCTTCAGAGGAACATGCCATCGAAATGTTCCCGATGGACTTTGAGGAATTCCTGTGGGCTATGGGCGATGAAATGCTGATGCCTTACATCCGGATGCGGTTTGACAAACGTCTTCCGATGGAGGCTTTCCACCGCCGGGCAATGGACTATTTCCGGCAATATCTGATTATCGGAGGAATGCCACAGGCTGTACAGAAATATGTGGAAACGCGGGACTTTAAAAAGGTGGATGAAGTGAAGCGCGATATATTGGCTCTTTACCGCAATGACATTCACAAATATGCGGACAATCAGGAAACGAAAGTTGCCGCTATCTTTGAGGAGATTCCGGGGCAATTGCAGAAACACGAAAAGAAGTTTGTCTTATCCGCATTGCAGAGTGAAGCCCGTATGCGTGATTATTCGCAGGCTTTCTTTTGGCTGAGTGACGCTAAAATAATTAACTGTTGTTATAATTCGACCGAACCGAGTATCGGCTTGAAACTGAATGAAGAACGTACAACGCTGAAATGCTATATGGGTGATACCGGGCTGCTCATCAGCCACGCCTTTGACGAACGTGGGATAGTAAGTGCGGACCTTTACCGGAAACTGATGTTTGACAAGCTGGAAGTGAACGAGGGAATGTTGGTGGAGAATATCGTGGCGCAAATACTTCGGGCGGCAGGACACAAACTTTATTTTTTCAGCAACAGTTCCCGAACATCAGCAGATGACCGTATGGAAATTGACTTCCTGATAGCCAAACCTGTAACGACCAGCAGGCATAATATTTCACCCATTGAAGTAAAATCCGGACAGCGCTACACACTGAACTCGTTGAGAAAATGTATAGCCAAATACGGCTCCCAGCTATCCACTCCCTACGTGCTTCACGATAAGGATATGAAAATAGAAAATGGGATTGTGTATCTGCCTTTATATATGACACCGTTGCTTTGAATGACATGGGAAAACAGCTTACATACCAAGAACTATTGGCTGCGTACAACAAACTTCTTAAGGAGAATGAATTTCTTCATAAGGAGGTCGATAGGCTACAGACATTACTAAACAGCAAGGATATTCCTATGACACAGCCCATCATGAAGCAACATTTGTCTTTGGAAGAAAAAGTAAGTGTATTCCGCAATCTGTTCAAAGGACGCGAGGATGTGTTTGCACGGAGATGGCACAGTAGGACAAGCGGAAAATCAGGTTACCAGCCTGTGTGTCGGAACGAATGGGACAGGCAATTGTGTGACAAGAAAAAGTATAAGTGCGCGGAATGTCCCAACAGGTTGTTCAAACCGTTGGAGTATGAGGATATATACCGGCATCTTGAAGGGAAAACCCAGGACGGGCAGGATGTAATCGGTGCCTATGCCATTCTTGCCGACAACAACTGCAATTTTCTGTGTGCGGATTTCGATGACAAGTCTTGCGAACATGGATATAAGAAAGATGTGTTGGCATATGTCGGGGTCTGCAAAGATTGGGATATTCCTTGTTCCATTGAACGCTCCCGCTCCGGAAACGGTGCACATGTATGGATATTCTTTGAACTGCCATTGCCTGCCTCCAAAGCGCGAAGACTGGGATATGCGGTACTAACAGAAGCAATGGAAAGAAACGGACGGATGACTTTCAAATCATACGACCGTTTCTTCCCCAATCAAGATCGGTTGCCAGAGGGTGGTTTCGGGAATCTGGTGGCGTTGCCGTTGCAAGGGAAAGCACGCAAAGAAGGGAACAGCGTATTTGTGGACGAGAATTTTATTATTTACGAAAACCAATGGAACTATCTGCTTCAGATAAAACGGATTCCCGAAACAACAATTGACGCGATATTGGCAAAGCATGGAACGGATTCCGAATTAGGCGAATTGTCCACTACCAGTGAATCCAAACCGTGGGAGACTCCAGTACCTCAGAAAATCACTCCTAATGATTTTCCAGCCAATCTTGTTCTCATACGTTCCAATATGCTATACATCCCTTTGTCGGGATTGTCTGCAAGGGTCATCAATCATCTGAAACGGATTGCTTCGTTCAAGAATCCGGAGTTTTATGCCAGACAAGGTATGCGCTTGTCTATTTACAACATTCCCCGTATTATTTCTTGTGCCGATATGGAAGAAGATTACATTGCCCTGCCTCGTGGATGTGAAGATGCGGTCGTTACTCTTTTGAAAGACAATCAAATCTCGTACCGAATAGAGGATAAAACCAATCACGGGGAGAACGTAACCGTAAGGTTTAAAGGCGAACTTCGTGAAGAACAGAAAGCTGCCATAGCCAGTTTGACAACGCATAATAATGGGATACTGAATGCCACTACCGCATTTGGCAAAACGGTTACGGCTATCGGTTTGATAGCTGAACGGAAAATAAATACGCTGATATTAGTGCATACTAAATCTTTGTTAGACCAATGGAAATCCCGTTTGGAAGAATTTCTGGAAATAGATTTTACGGAAGAAGACCTTCCTAAGAAACGTGGCCGTAAAAAAGCCTTTTCACCGTTCGGTACATTGGACTCTAAGGGAAATTCACTGCGTGGGAAAATAGACATTGCCCTGATACAATCCTGTTTGGAAGACAACGGGGTGAAATCTTTTGTTCGGAATTACGGAATGCTGATTGTGGACGAATGCCATCATGTATCAGCAGTGAATTTTGAACGGATATTGAAGTATGCCAATGCCCGTTATGTATATGGACTGACAGCTACCGCAATCCGCAAGGACGGGCATCAGCCTATCATTTTCATGCAATGCGGCCCTATCCGCTATTCGGCAGATGCAAAAACTCAAATAGCCTCCCAGACATTCACACGTCTGCTTGTTCCCCGTTTCACTTCTTACAGAGAGTTGACAGATGATAGGTCCACTTATGCACGAATGATTCAGAAAATGGCTGAAGATGAAAATCGGAACAATCTTATCATAGACGATGTGCGTAAGGCATTAATGGAAGGACGTTCTCCCATTGTATTGACCAGTCTTACCGCCCATGTCGAAACTTTGGCAAATGCCTTAGCTCTCCATTGCAAGAATATTATTACTCTTATCGGTTCTGAATCGGCAAGAGAAAAACGGCAGAAAATGAAATTGCTACAAAGTATCTCTCCTACGGAACCGCTTGCCATAGTGGCAACAGGGAAATATGTGGGCGAAGGTTTTGACTATCCACGATTGGATACTCTGTTTTTAGCCTTGCCCGTTTCTTGGAAAGGTATCATTGCACAATATGCAGGGCGTTTGCATCGGGAATATCTAGACAAGAAAGAAGTTCGGATTTACGATTACATCGACATTCGCGTACCGATGTGTGATGTCATGTACAAACGAAGACTACGAGGGTATGCTTCTGTGGGCTATCAAATAATGTCCAATGCACCAATGGATTTATTCAACGAAAGCCATAGCATTATTTTTAATGGGCATACATACCAAAATGAGTTCTTCAAAGATTTGTCCCAAGCGAAATATTCGGTGGTTATTTCTGCGACAAAACTTTGGTTTGCCAAACATTCGCCTATACTTGATATACTAAATATACTAAGGAATTTGTCTGCGCGGGGCGTGGAGGTTATCACATTAATCAAGAGTAACTTTGAAAAGGAAGAAAGGCTAAGAGAAATAGGAGTCAGTATCAAGATTAACGACGCATTGGCTATTGATGTTGCAATCATTGACAAATCCTTGGTATGGTATGGCAGTGTCAACTATCTTGGTTACAACACTGATGAAAATAACGCCATACGCATATATAATTTGGCATTGGCAGAGAATGTCTTAGAAGTGCTTTATACTTAACGCTAATTTTTCTGTCGTTAATAGGTGTTATTACGTTTGGGAAACCTTACGTTGAGGGAAGTGTAATTTTCTCTATTTTTCAGAGGAATAGTTTTAGCAGTGAAGGAGAAAAATATTACTTTTGCAAATGAGAAAGGCGTTCATTTGATTGATGCAGAACATAGAAAAATATAGAAGCCCGCTGGTTTCCAAGTCGTTACCTGTCAAACTGACAATCTTTGTAAGTTTCTTGTTTTCAATGAATAAGAAGAATTTATATGTCTTGCACAATGCATTGAGAGGGTAAACGGAAGCCCTATCTGTTCTCCGACAACCGCCAGCGACTGATTGATGCATTTCGTTGCATTGTTACGGGACTTGTACAGAGCCTCAGCATCATCAAGATCCAGATCATACTTTACTAAGTTGAATACATACCGACATCCGGCACGTTCCACCGGTGAAGAATATTCAAGGCAGGTTCCGTAAGAGGAATTACATGGCGATTGTTCGTCTTAATCATGATTTTTCTCAGTTCCTTCTTCTCAAAATTGACATGGCCCCACTGCAATGTCATCACATCCACTACACGGAGTCCACAGGCATGGAAGGCAAAGAAGAACATTTCCAAAAATTCTTTTCTACGAGGTTCAGTACAGGTCTTGTAATATTCAAGCAATGCCGCCATCTGTTCCTTACTGAAACTTTTGCCGTCAAACTCTGCCTCTTCTTCAGAAAGCGATACCTTAGTCACAATGTGCATATCCTGAATCCTTGCAGTGACGGCAGGTTCCATCATGCCCATTTCACAGGCGTATGCACATGCTTTTAATATCGGAGTCAGAGAGTGGTTGATAGCGGCATCACTATTCTGCTTGATTTCCCTGCGCCACGATATATAACTGTCTAACAGCTCCGGAGTCATATCGCCTACATAAATGCTGTCAGAACGATAGGGTCCCTGTCGGGTAGCTCTCAGGAATGTCTGGAATATATTCATGCAGCTCTTTCCGTTTTCATACCGGCTCCTTCCGATTCTGTTTCTTGCATAGTCAGAAAAAAGACGTTCCAATGTAAACTCCACGAAGTCCTTCCCTTGATCACGACGTGCAAGCGGTTTGTCCGCAAGAAAGCCGGATACGACATCAGCGGTTATCTGATTAGGATGTTTTTCGCTATATTCGGCAAGTTGTGAGTCTATACGGTCAACACGTGCCAGCAATAACTGGTTAAGTCGTTTGGATTCACCGCCATGACTTGCACGTATTTCACCCCGTCCCTGATTGCCGTTCTGGTTCCAGTCCGCAACTTTGACAAAGACATTCGTTGTCTTACGGATTACCTGCCTGTTCCAAGTGTATTCCAACTCGACAGGATAGGCTTTTTCCTTGTCAACCACTTTCGGCGTGCGAAGGCGGTATTTGCCCAATGAATATAGTCTTTTCGGTCTTCCCATATGCTTTTCCTCCCAATTCAATATTCATGAGGAGAAGCAAAGGTAATGTATTTTAGACAAACAAACCGCACCATATAACACCATAAAACACCAACGCGACAAACAAATTATCTTTGTTTATCGCGTTGATATTCAATTATTTAACCCGTCTGTAGGCTATTAATATTCTTCCTCGTTGAAAAAGAAGTCTTCTTTGCTCGGATAGTCAGGCCAAATATCTTCAATGCTTTCATATATTTCGCCTTCATCCTCCATTTCCTGCAAGTTTTCAATAACTTCCAGCGGAGCACCCGAACGCATAGCATAGTCAATCAGTTCATCTTTTGTTGCCGGCCAAGGAGCATCTTCAAGCTTAGAGGCCAATTCCAATGTCCAATACATGATATTTAAATTTTAAAGTTTCACATTCTAATTATTGAGCCACAAATGTATAACAAAATATCTCATTTGCAACTTTTATCCCAATAAATTTCATCTTTATTTGTTAAACAGTTCAATCTTCTTGCCAAAATGAACAAATAATCAGACAATCTGTTAATAAAACGTTTTACGTTCCCGTCTATCTCGCATACGCCCTTTTCTTCCAGTTCAAGGATCCTCCGCTCAGCCCGACGGCAAACCGTACGGCACACATGACACAAAGCAGCGTCCCGGCTTCCTCCCGGCAAGATAAATCCCTGCAACGGAGGCAATGACGCATCAATATCATCTATGGCCCGCTCTAAAAAAGCAACATGCTCCGGTGCCACCATACCAGCCACATGCAAATCCGTTTCGTTCTGGTCGGTTGCCAGATAAGCTCCCAAGGCAAACAGGCGATGCTGTATATTGCGCAATTGAACTTCCGTCTCAACATCATCTACAGACACGGCCAGCATACCCAGAAACGAGTTCAGCTCATCTACCGTACCATACGCTTCCAGACGGGCATGAGTCTTCGACACCCTCACCCCACCAACCAGAGAAGTAGTGCCTTTGTCGCCAGTCTTCGTATAAATCTTACTTTTTCCCATATCCGATACAACCTGAAAACTCTACAGAAAGTTCACGATCCGATGCTCTTTTGCCCGTTTTTTATCAAAAAACACAATGCCGATATCATACAGGTCAAAAGTTACTCCCGTGCGCGGATCCCTGACAACACTTTTCCACCACCGTTTCTTCTCGCCATTCAAATATGGCTTCCCTATTATAAAGCATGTATTCGGTCCGGCAAATGGAAGAAGCTCTTCAAATACTTTCTCATAATCCGCCGTATAAGCAATATGAACCAGATCGGGTACAACTCCCTTTCCTGTCAGTTCCTTCACTTTTTCCTGCCAGCTGCCTTCGAGATATTCCACCGCAGGCTTGGCAGACAAGATGCGTTTTACAGCCTCCTGGCACTGTTCTGCAAACGTGTAAACCGACATTTCATTCCGTGCCTCAAGCATATACCTCACACTTATTCCGCTTCCTGTCCCCACCTCAAAAAGAACAGACGGTTGAAGATAGTTCACAAGCCGGAAAAGAAACTTGTCCACTTTCTCACGGTAATGGGGCAAAAAGGCCACAACTCTCCGCAAATGATGCAAAGAGCTATAAGCATAGAAAGGCTGTTGTTCATAAACAACATTTGTTATGAAAAAGAAATCTGACGGAGAATGTACGCCATAGCCTTTCCGGTGGCGGATACGCTTGCACCAGTTCCATCCCCGTAAAATAATATCCCCCATTTCCAAGCAATCATTAAAAGTTATAACTTGGGGCAAAGTTAAAAATTTATGACAGACCAACAGACATCAGAACAAAAAAAATCATCCTGCAACAAACCGCAGGATGATTCTTTATTCAAATAACCTGATTTTAAGCGCGTGACTTGCCCAGTTGTTCGTCCAAATAAAGGATGCCCGCACCGTCACCGCATTTTCTCAACTTCTCAACAATACCTTGCGCAGTAGCTTCTTCTTCCACCTGTTCGCGAACATAGCCCCACAAGAAGTCCTGAGAAGCCTTGTCTTTCTCGCCCGAAGCTACATTGACAAGTTCGTCAATCAGTTCAGAAACATGACATTCATGTTTATATACGTGTTCAAACACTTCCAGCACACTGCCCCAGCCCTGTGGAACAACATCTATTTTATCAACTTTAGCAACGCCTCCACGTTTTGCCACATAGTCTGCCAAGTCATAAGCATGCTGCAATTCCTCTTGCGACTGCTTTCTCATCCATGATGCAAAGCCGTCGAATCCTTCACTCTGCAGATAAAAAGACATTGAAAGATACAAGTTGGAAGACCACATTTCAGCATTGATCTGGTCATTAATCGCGTTCTGTAATTTTTCTGAAATCATAATTGTATGTTTTTTTAATTGTTTAATCAAGATGTACTATACTTCCTACAAACAGAGTGCCAATGAAAATGCAAACTGACAATCTGTCGCGAAATCTCAACAAGAGCGCTGGATCATCCTTGCCTTTCCCCAAAAATAGGGCGATAAACGAAGCTTATCCATTAACCAGGCGATACCCAAGCATCCTGACACTGTTATCGCCAACGATACAGCCAGAAAAAGCATGCCAGAAGAGTCAAACGAAAAAACAGGCACAAGCGGTTTGACAAGCATGGTAAATATAGGAGAAAAAACCAAAAGAATAAAAGTGTTTGCCCCTATAAAATTGGCAGCACGGACAAACCTCTCCGGCAAGCAGCGATACAAAACAAGTGACAAGCTGACAGCCAAATATGTCAGCAAAACACCCGGAACAAGCGCCCTGTCAAGATTCGACATATCAGAGGCAAGCCAGACAAACGGAAGCACAGCCCACAACGACGGCCTGAAAAATGAGCAGAACCCAACAGAAGTGCGCCTTAAAACGGCTCCTGCAAGGAAATAAAAAGCATTAGGCAAAGAAACCACTCCAGCCCATGCAGCCTCTGCCGCATAAAGCAGACCAAGAACGATAAAGAATGAGATCAAGCTTCTCCGGTTACGGAAAAGACGAAATGCTACATAATAGGTCAATCCGCAAACTATCAAAGTATGCAAATACCAATAAGGCCCTACCGGATGCAGGAAAAGCTTCTCCAGCCATACTCCCCACCCCAACTCATCAACGCCGCCACGAACCGGAAGCACGGATGACACAATCACATATCCGCTCTCCATCACTGCATAAGGTATGAAAATCCAGACAATCATCCTGAGAAACGGACGAATTTCCTTTTCCACATTCATCAGATACCCCGATATGATCAGGAAAGCCGGCATATGAAATGTATAGACCAAAGACTTGGCATAAGGATATTTGTCGCCAATGTATGCCAGATGAAACACAATCATCAGCAAGATGAATATGCATTTCAAAAAATCCAGTTCCGCAATTCTGCCTTTCATACAAACATGCCTTTAAAAAAGGCAAAATTAGGAAATAAAAACAGACAAGCAAATGCTTTCCACCCCAAAAAGAAAAGCAAATGTCCGAATATAAGTTCAAAACACAGAGCTACAAGCACAGAACGCTGTGCTTGCACCTCTGTGTTCAATTCTTTCACATTACAGAATACTGATACTGCTCTGGATCGGAGTCATAATGAACGTAAATTCATAATCACCGTAAGGCAGCACATATTCATCAAGCGGCCATGCACCCCAACTGTTTACACATCCCAAGCCCATCTGAGCTTTGTCGATCAGTACATTCGTCAGATCGGCAGGTTTCACCTCGTTCGAATGTTCCTGACGTTTGTAAGGTCCCGAGTCGAGCGAACTGATGGTATAATGCAGAGCAGAAGCCGAGAAAGGAGCCTCTGAAACAAATTCCAGACCGTTGCCCGCATCATTCATCTGCCTCCACCAGCGGATGTCAGTCTTGTTGCCATTTTCCTGCGGACGGATATAAGCATAGAACTGGTCGCTTACATTCTGGTTCCAGATGCCAAGATCCGTACAATGATTGCGGTCGCTGTAATTCTCTATCGGACCACGTCCGTAGAATGAAATCTTCTCGAAAGATTTCGGCATAACCAACTGCATACCGAAACGGAACATCGGAGATACCTTTGCGTTCTTATCCGCCACCATCTTCTGGGTAACCTTTACAGCACCCTGATTGTTGATAACATAAGTCAGATACAGTTTTGTGGCTTCAGAAATGCCTTTCATTGCATATTCAGCAGAAACGGTTACTTGCCCATTAGCCGTTTCATGTTTGATGGATTCCAGCTTAAGCCCCGGATTCAGCCATGCACGGAACCTGTTCTGCAAGTTGGCACCAAAATCGTTATCTGTCGGAGCACGCCAGAAATTCGGTGTCAAAGCTTCACCTTCCTTAATCATATCAACCCCATTCACCGTATACCGATCCATATAGCCGGTATATTTATTGAACTGAATATTGAAATTGCTCCCCGTAATCTCCACACAATTGACGTTGTCCGCATTTACTTCGGGAACTATGGCCACCTCGTTGCTTCCAACCACATTGGGGAAGTCCATCGAAGGCGCCTTGTATTCAGTCAGAGCCAACTGATCCTTTGCCACCACATGACCGGCCGGAATCAGGTTTTCACGATTCTTCTGGATATATCTCACATTCAGCAGCCATTCGCCTTCCCCATCGGCCTGTCCCAAATCCAGTTTTACAGTAGCTGTCTGACGGGGAGCAACATTCAGATTTTCCATACGTCCGCTGCGCACAGCCTTGCCGTCCTTCAGCACTTCCCATTCCATAGCGTATGCCGAAAGGTCACGGAAGAAATTCTCGTTATACACTTTCACTTCACCTTTAGACAAGTCTCCCGGAGTTGTCCAGATGTTCTGATAGTAATAAGCCACTTCATACATGTGCGGATTCGGCTTACGGTCAGGACTGATCAGCCCATTGTCGCAGAAGTTGAAGTCGCTGGCGTCAAAACGGTTGAAATCGCCGCCATAAGCATAGATCATCACCCCGTCCTTGCCTTTCCAGCGGCAAGACTGGTCAACGAAGTCCCAAATGAATCCACCTTGATATTTCGGATATTTGCGTACCAGATCCCAATACTCCTTGAAGCCTCCCTCAGAATTACCCATGGCATGAGCATATTCACACTGAATCAGCGGCTTGGTCTTGCTGTCATCCTCACAATACTTGATACAGTTTTTATAATCATAATACATCGGGCAGAAAATGTCTGTCTTTCCGGTCTGATGCGCCTGCTCATACTGCACCGGACGGCTTGAGTCTTCAGCCTTCACCCAATCATATGCAGCTTCAAAGTTAGGTCCATACCCGGCTTCGTTACCCAATGACCAGAAAATGATGCTCGGGTGATTGAAACTGCGCTGCACATTACGCTGATTGCGCTCCAGATGCGCTTTCTTGTAGGAAGCATTCTTTGCCAGGGTCTTGTCACCGTATCCCATTCCGTGCGACTCGATGTTAGCCTCAGCCACCATATAGATTCCATACTTGTCGCACAGATCATACCAGAAATTATCATCCGGATAATGGCAGGTACGCACAGCATTGATGTTGAAACGCTTCATGATCTGAATGTCCTGAATCATGCGTTCGCGTGAGACATGATAACCGCCGTCGGGATCCATCTCATGACGGTTAGCCCCTTTGAACAGAACGGGCTGTCCATTTACAAGAACCTGAGAGCCTTTCAGTTCAACTTTGCGGAACCCTACTTTGACCGGAATCACTTCGCTCACCTTATTTCCTTCTTTTACAGTTGCGCGCAAAGTATAAAGATAAGGAGTTTCAGCCGTCCATTTATTAGGATTCTCCACATTCATAGTCACCGACACATTCTTGGAACCGTTTGCGGAAGCAGATGCTACGGTTTTGTTCTGTGCATCCAAGAGCTCCAGCTCAACGTTCACATTCCCCTTCAAGCTCAGGTTTACGGCCAGCGAACCATTCTTATACTGGCTGTCCAGATCCGGAGTTATCCGAATGTCGTCAATCCGTTTCTTGTTACGAGTATACAGATAACAGTCGCGAGCTACCCCCGTATAACGGAAAAAGTCCTGATCTTCCAGATATGAGCCGTCACACCAGCGGAACACTTGAAAAGCGATCAGGTTCTTCTGCCCTGCTTTCAAGTAAGGAGTCAAGTCAAACTCAGCTTCCAGCTTGCTGTCTTCACTGTAGCCCACATATTTTCCGTTCACCCAAAGATACATGTTTGAACTGACTGCACCAAAGTGGGCAATGATATCTTTTCCTTTCCACTCGGCAGGAACCATGATTTCGCGCCGATACGAACCCACATGATTCTTTTCGACCGGCACATACGGAGGGTTGCTTTCATACTGGTTCCTCCATGCATAACCCGTATTCACGTAAATGGGATCGCCATACCCGTTAAGCTCCCATACACCCGGAACTTGCAGATCATCCCATCCTTTGTCGTTGAAACCCACTTTCCAAAAATCGGTAGGGCGAGCGTCCGCATTGGCCACCCAGAAGAATTTCCAGATGCCGTTAATGCTCATAAAATTCTCAGAATCTTCCTTTACAGCTTTCCCCGCCTTCTCCAGATTCTCATAAGCGAAAAAGTTTGCATGCATAGGCGCACGATTCACCGCATTGATTTCCGGATCTTGCCATTCTTTGAAACTTTGAGCGTTTGCAGAAAGCAAACAAGCGCCAAAGATGCCTAGAACTAATTGTTTTTTCATGGTTTATAAATAGATGGTTATAAAATATAAAAAATTAAGCGTTGCAAATATAGGACGTTTCCTATTCCCAGCAGGACATTTTTTCGTCATTCAACCACCCAATTCTTGTCATAAGGGACAATAACCCGCGGATTATAATGCATTTCTTCCTTATCAGGTATGCGAATGACATATTCTTTCTTCCCATGATTAGGCAAAGAGAAATCTCTCAGCCAAGGATTCATGTTTCTGAGCAGACTGAAATTTGTTCCCTGCGATTTTGCGAATCTGGGCAGATCTTCAATATGTCCCGTCACTTTCACCGTGTGATAAGGGATAGGAGGATACAAATCGCTTGCCCGCAAACGGAAACCAAACTTCTTGGGATCGGCCAACATTGTTTTCACGGCCAATATCCGATACACATAACGCGCCGTTTCTTCAACCAGATAAAGGTCAAGTGCGTTTTCGGCATACTGCCGGTCCTGCTGCCGCGAAATTCTGCCTTGCCCCGCATTATACGATGCTGCTACCGTTTCCCAGTTGCCGAAGCGGGCATAAGCCTGCTTCAGATACTTACAGGCCGCACGGGTAGCTTTCTCCACATCATAACGTTCGTCCACATGACTGTTCACTTCCAGTCCGAACTCCTTCGCTGTGCCCGGCATGAACTGCCACAGGCCAGCCGCTCCTGCAACCGAACGAGCCAGCGGATTGACATTACTCTCAATCGCCATCAGATACTTGAAGTCTTCAGGAACTCCATATTCTTTCAATATAGGATCGACAATAGGAAAATAACGGTTTGCACGCTTGATGATCTGAAGAGAGGTGCTATGCATATAAGCAAATGCCATCAGTTCACGATCCATCCGCTCACGCCGGTCAAAACGGGTCAGATCAATAGCCGTGCCGCAAAATACAATACTTTCGGGAACTTCTATGCAGCTATACTGCACCACGTCCTGCTCTGAATGCTTTTCATCGCCTGCTCTCGTAAATCCTGACAATGAAAAAATGACAAAAAGAAAAAACAGCATACCGGCGCCTATGTGTAAACAATGAGTATTTTTCATATTTCAGTCAATTTGCAAACTAAAATACGAAATACGGCATAAAAGAACGCTATCTTTTAGCAAAATTTATAAAATCTATCCGGCAAGACACCCGCGAACGGCCGGATCAGTCTTTCAAGGCAAAGCTCCGCAAGATTGTTTCCGGAAGCGCATCATCCGCATCCTTGTAAACAATCGAAACGTAAAACCCGCAACTGCCATCTTTGGCAAGAAGGTAACTGTAGACACAACGGTCAGACCCGCAAATCCCTTTCAGATACACTCCATGGAACTGAGAAAGATCAAAAGACACAACCGGTGTCTGCTTTGTCACCTCATCGTCCGCAGCTATGGCCTTCAGTTCGCCAGCCAGTTCCGCCCGCCTGATGCCTTCACCTTCCAGAAGTTCCACAGTTATATAGTAGGTAGAGTTGCCGACAGCATATCCTTCCGAAGAATCTTCCGCCACAACCATATCGGAGGGAGCCTTAAACGACACATCAAACGAGGTCCACACGACAGACTTCAACTCTTGCGAACGACAAGGGACAGACAGCAGAAAAGCCGCAAGAAGAAAAAGGAATTTACTCATGGCTTTCTTTCCGCTACAACCTTTTTGGCATAAACTTCTTCTTCCGGGTTCACCATCACCCGCACGCTTCCCCCCATGCCCGCATACGGAGAAGTTACAACCGACAAGCTTTCATCCTTCAGCATGGCATCCACGCCGGCGGAAGCCAGCAAGCCCTTTACCAATTCGGCCTCCCAGAGATCCCCTCTGAAAACCTCAACCAAAGAGTCATAATCATTCGCTCTCATAATCCGAAAATTTAATAAACCAAGCAGAGCATATACCCTGCTTCTTATTTTCAAAGATAAGAAAAGTTTTCAAACAATCGCTTCTTCAGGCCGAGTTTTTTCCGTTGCCGGATTACATTTCCAATAAAGCAACATTCTATCAAGTTCTGAAACAAGCTGCCCTTATTGTGTGTTGGAAACTTCTACTTTTCCGACACACAATTTTACGCCATTCCTTTCAATTTTTCGACCAGCAAATGTGCATGGCGAACTGCTTTCGCTTTCATCCGGGCCAGCTCTGCTTCATCATGGCGGCTGGCATACGAAAGGCCTCCGCTATAGATGTAGCCACACCATTGCAGTCCACACAAATCTGCCATTTGCTTATATGCAGGAAGGAAATCATCAATGGGATAGTGCTGCGGACCGTCATACCGGTACATATCTTCGGGTGCACCGGAGGTAAAAGACAGGACAATCTGCTTGCCTTTCAATTTATCTCCTGTGCTGCCATGAGAGAAGCCATGCGTGAAAGTCTGCTCCACCCAGCGGTGCAGAAGCGAAGGCGCACTATACCAGAATAATGGATATTGCAGCACAATAATGTCTGCACGAAGCAGTCGCTCCTGTTCTGCTTTCACGTCAATATGAAAATCCGGATACAGCTTGTCCAGATAGGCAAACTCTGCCTCTGGCAATAAATGCTTTGTTTCTTCCAATATGGTCTTGTTGGCAAACGAATCGTTCAAGTCGGGATGTCCCGACACAATCAAAATCTTTTTCATCTTCTTTTCTTTTTATATTATACCTTATTGCAATCTCTTCCGGAAACACTCTGAGCAGCCGCTTGAACGAACGGTTATTGAAACCTGCTGCCCCATATACATCAGAAAGTTCTGTACTGCTATGCATCAACCGTTCGTATGCCCAATCAAGTTTTTTTGACGAGCCATTTCTCCAGCAACAGCTGTTGTCCACCACATCTTGCGCGACATGCAATATCCCGATACTGGATGTCCTTATGATTGGAGCATACTGATGCAAAAATAATGATTTTCCAGTTCTTCTTTTTGCATTCCGTTCTGTTTTTCTCGTTCAATCCACGGCTCTTTCATTTAAAATAAACCCAATAAGCCTTGCTATTGTTCGGAAAATCATTATTTTTGCACGTTGCGATGCGGGAAGCACCGCTTCCGGTGTTTCTTTTTATCGTTCATATAAAATGATTTTTGCAGGCGGAGATCAAATGCGACAGAGGTTGCTTTTTGATTTCCGCTCTTAAATTTCAGTACGTCGGGACTGTATGATACTGCGTGCAGAACAGACATCGGACAAAGCGCATTTGGAAAAACAAGGCGAAAACTGCAAGCTTGTAGACTGGTATCTTGACGTGCTCCTCAACCACAAGGATAATGTTTAACCATCCGGACAGTGCAGTGCATATATCGGAAAGAATGAAGATTCCTTCGTCACAAACTGATCAAGAAAATCATGCATTATGATGCCTGTTAACTTCGCAGGCAAAGGTAAAACAGTTAATGAAAATTCCTTCTGATTCGCTCATATAAATAGCTATAACTACTATAAGGCTACAAACAAGGCTAGAAAGAAAGCTACATCGGCTCTCTATATGGAAAATATTATTAGTGTCCACTAAAAAGCCATAGAAGTTCTTTGAAATTATTGAAGTTCAATTTGTTATAAGCGATTTGATATTCCCGAAACGTGAATTTAACTTTGCGGTCAAAATCAGACCGTTATGTTTAAAGACGAGTACGTTTTCTCTCAATTAGTGAAATTCCTTGATTACGAAAAATTCAAATACATTGTGAAGAAATACAATGGCAACAAGTATATCAAGAGCTATACTTGTTGGAATCAACAGTTTACGATGACGTTCGGTCAGCTATTTACTCTACAACGATTGATCTGTGCCTGCCAGTGTTTGAGTGGGCTAGATTTCGCAAACATAAAGGCGGAATAAAGTTGCATACGCTCTACGATATTGAAGCGGAAGTACCTGCATTTGTGCATGTTACACCATCTAATATTCACGATTCAAAGGCTATGCCTGAAACTCCATACGAATCAGGAGCACATTACATATTCGACTGCGGGTATAACGATTTCAGCAACCTTCATACGATAAATCGTATAGGTGCTTTCTTCGTCGTGCGAACCAAAACAAACATACGGATCAAGCCTAAAACCTGAAAACGAAGATTGCCGGAAGGTGTAGTTTCGGATGCAATCGGATGCCTTACGGCTTATAAAAGTTCTAAGGATTACCCCGGGAAACTTAGAAAACTCATCGTGGAGAATCCTGAAGACGGTACACAATACATCTTCCCGACGAACAATCTTGACGCATCTGCGGAGTTAATATCATCGCTTTATCGAAACAGATGGAGTGTTGAACTGTTCTTCAAACGGATAAAACAACATCTCAGTGACTTGTTTGACAAATCGAATTTCAAAAATGTCAAAGACCGATATGATTCAAGTATTTAATTTTTAACCTTGTCCATTTTTAGTGGACAGTAGTGACTTAAAGTTTAAACATTCTCTTATTAATTGCAAATAATTGAACGGAACGACAGGCATTCTGGCCTGAATCATTAATTTTGCATTCAGCCTATTCATGAAAACACGTTTTATTTAAACATCAAAACGATATGAACAATAATAATGATAGAAGTTGGAATGACAATTTTAAAGCATATACAGAATATATTGTCAATCATAAGAATTATGCTGGTCTACCATACGAAAGGGGGAAAAATGGATGCGTCAAATGGGTTGTTGCCGGCAAGTCTAAACAAGGTATTGCACGGACTAATTGGTGGAACGAAAAATGCAAGCAACATGACATACCTATCCAAAAAGGATGTTATGCTATTATAGCCAGGTTGTTACATCCTACTAAGATGCATACTTGCCAATGCTGTGGAAAGCAACTGAGCATTTATGCTGTTTACCCTTCAAAGTTGCTTCTGACAAAGCTCAAAAAGGACTACGACATCAACGTTGAACAGACTTCTTGCACAATTATGGAAATAGTCCAACATCATTTCAACACAGAAAAAGACTTAAAATACATCGCTGCACTCTTTGGCGTGACATCTTACGCAAACAAAACGGATTTAATAGAGCAAATCAAAAGATTGGCACAGAGCGAACAAAGCAAGTATTTATCGCCCGGAGTTATGAGCAATTGTCCAGACCGATTTGACGGCTTTCATTCGGACGGATTATGCTGCCGTGAAAGAACGGACAAAGGCAGACACAAAGATAATATGCAGACCTATACACAGGACAGACGGGCATATGAAGAATGGGCTGACGGAAACTACAATCTCGCCAACAGACTGATGGGAGAATTTCATAAATGCACTGTCAGGTATGAATGCCCTGTTTGCAAACAAATGGCACAAATGTCACCAGACCATATAGGTCCTATTTCACTGGGATTTTGCCATAGCACAAACTTTGCTCCCATGTGCGCCTCATGCAATTCCGCGAAGAATAACCGCTTTACCCTTAGCGATGTAAAGAAACTGATACAATTGGAAAACAACGGCCAAACTGTTGTCAGTTGGCATGCTAAATACATTTGGGACAAATGTAAATTCAACGTCAACAGTGATGATGACGCCAAGAAACTAAGTTCCATTATGGCAAAGTGCCACCAAAATATCTTAAAGTTGTTTTCAGTTATAAGCGAGAAAGGCGGAAATGAGTTGTTGATGCAATATCTACATCCCGAGTATTCCCTTTATGATTATCGCTTCAAGAACTTCAACCCGATGAAGTTAGAGGAACTACAAATAATAGAGAAGCCTTTAACCAGCAAAAACAAGCGCAAAAATCAGGAGCGTTACATACGCATCGCTTTTGAATCATTACGAGATTTCAGTAAAAAAGATAACAGAAAAGTTCTTTTTTATACAGACAGGAAAGATATTCAAGAGCAGACCGATCAGATTATCGGTTTGCTGAATGATAAAAAAATGTCAGAAGCCAAGGCCAAACTTAACGACACAATAGAGAAATTATGTGATTATGTTGAAAACGGAGATTGAGCGGAGAGGGTAGCTGAGCCCCTCCACTCAATCGCATTTATTGGGCAATACACATATTATAAAATTCTTCAAATGTGATTTCGCGCCTCATCAACCTATCGTATGGATGAACGACAGACGGATTATAGTCCATTTCGGGATAACCTCCCCCATTGTCCAACGCAGGGAGCGATTCGATTGCATCTCGAACAGACATTGCTATAGGTAATTTTGCGTTTGTCTGAACCGTTTTCCGTCTTGTTTTGCAGTTATCAGGCAATCGGAACAAGGGAGAAGGCGCATTGACAATTACACCATCTTTAGAACCTATAATAAACACACGCTTACGACGCTGCGGAACCCCGAACTCTTCCGCGTTTAATTTTATCGGCTGATTCACAAAATAACCGACATCCGCAAATGCCTGGATTATCTCTTTCATGGCTTCACCTTTTCTCATAGTCAAGATACCCGGAACATTCTCCATAACAAAAAAACTAGGCTTTAATCTCTCAACCATCTCAACAAATTCTTTAAACAATTGATTTCGTTTGTCGTTCGGATCACGCCATCCGGCATAAGAAAAGCCTTGACACGGAGGCCCGCCAATTACCACATCAATGTTACGTCTACCGCACGCCATCAATAACTTTTGTTTCGTTTCATCAAGGGTTATGTCACCGACAATGAAGTTGTCTTCAGAAGTATACCGGGAATGATTGTACGCATATGTCGACATAATGCTTCTATCAAGTTCATTGGCCGCCACCAAACTATAACCATCCATAATGAATCCTTCAGACAAGCCTCCGCAACCGGCAAACAGATCAACGAAACTATAACTGTTTAAATGCGGCTTTATTAAACAGGCTACGGCTCTCGCCAACAACGGCGGCACCGCATTCCCAATCTGCTTATACTGTGACGCGACAGAACCCTTGAACACAAAATCATCCGGAAAAGATTGCAAACGTGCAGCTTCTCTGTTTGACATGACCCTGCATTGGCTTGGATGCAGATTACACCCATTCCCGACCCGATTGAAATAAGTAGCAATGGTATAGCTCGGCTCATCCCAGCTCAACCGTCCATAATATGTGGTGCGACCACCCGACGCACGTATGTTTGTCAATCGCGCATCCGATATCGTAAGGGGAATGTCTTTCCAATTTCCCCCTTCCGGAATATGAGGAGCGATTTCCGCCTCATGCTTCCCCATTTTAAATGCAATGTGATTGTATAATTTCATACCGCAACATATCTGATTTCTTCGGCGCTTAAGCCATATAAGCTACCTATGTATGCGTCCAGCTTCTCTTGACTTGTATATTCAAATTTATCATCCACCAAATCAAGATTAACAAGAGGCAGTTCATCCAGTTCATAATTATTGATATGATTGTTTGAACTTGTGACTTTAAACCTCCAGTTGAGAAGGCTGCTGTTAAGCAGAAGATACAGTTTCTGCAATGTACTATAGTCTGAAGAAATATAGTTGCATGAGTTACCGAGAATATCACTCGCTCCGCAAAAGACAAACTTCAGGCGGCGACCCTGACCACCATTAGAGATTTGCTGGCATATCAGCCTTCTTTTGTTGAAATCTTTGGTAATGTAGTCGTTCGATCGAGTTTTTAGAAAATCTTCTTGCACAAATTCTTGGCTTCCGCCTTTAATGCCATCTGCTCCAATCATATTGCCCCTCACGAGCCTATATGGAGTTATCTCTTTCGTGATATATTGCTTGGACAAAGTTAAGTCGAGTTCTCCACGCCTATTGCGGATATTATGGTAACTCCGTAAAGGCTGGCAAAAAGACAATTTTTTAAGTACATTCCATCCTTGTTTGGATATCAGCGGTATTTCCATATTATTCCCAAACAGTTGCTTTATAAGGCTTATTTCAACTTCAAACCTTTCCACACCCACTGCAATTTCTATTTTGTCTGTCTTTCCACCTTTTCTCATATAAAAAATATTGGAGGCTTGAGTGACATTCTCAAACAATTGTGCAGCCTCGCTGAAACTTTTAATGGTCAAAATAGTATTCTTCAGCAAAAGGTGTTTACGCAATTTTGATGCAGAAACATCCGCAAACAGTGTGGAAGGACAGATTATGCCCATCATGCCGTCAGGCTTCAAAAAACCGAGCATACGTTCAATGCTCAACTGATACAGATTGAGCATTCCCTCAATGGAATGATTGTAAAGCCCAGACTTCCTGAAGTAGCTGACCATCTGCATGAGTCTGTTTCCCTTTTCATCCGCTATTTTTTTCTTGTTAGGCTTAAGAACCAGATACGGAGGATTTGAAACGATAATATCGAACTTTTCCATGCACCCTCCAAAATCTTGAAATGACAAACCTTTTAAAGAATCTGAAAACATGCCGTCATCCATAAGTGCATTACGCCACAAAACCCTCTTGCTGACCGCTTCTAAAGAGTCTGCACATATCCTGTCCAGATAAGACACTGCTTTTAAACGAGTTATATTCACGGCATTTACATCAATGTCTACAGCACAGATGTTTTTAAGTACCGAATCATTTGGCTGCATGCCATACTTCTCATGCAAGCATTTCACAATTGAATCGTAGAAACGTCCTGTTCCGCATGCGAAATCCAATATACAAATGTCATCATATACATTATAGTGCTCAAGTGTGTTATACACAATCTCATCCGTTATGCTCGTTTGTGTATATACGGCACCAGTTTCTATCAGATTACTCTTTGAGCGTATTCTTTCTACCTTATTGTTCCGGTATATAAATGAAGAATTAAGATAAGACACATGCAAACATTCGCACAATGATGGAATGTCATTTCCAGCTATCCAGTCTATAAATTCATGCGTTTCCTTCGCCATGACAAAACCCAGGCCCAACAGTTTCTCCGCCTCTTCAACACCAATCCCCTTTGATACAAAAAACGTAAATATCATATCTTCTATCAATGAACGGTGGACTAATGAAGAAATAGTTTCCATGTCTTTCGGCATATCGGGAGGCATGTTCGGAGCAAATAATCCAACGCCAACGGTTTCGCCACAAGCTTCTTTCACTTTCCGGTTCTCGAAGTCTATTATTCTTTGTGTCATTTAGTCTTATTCTTATATTCAACAATGCTTTCGGCCACAATTGACAAAACACTTTCAGCATCTTCTTCATCAACAACATAATTGTAAACCTTTTCTGCCAACCATAGCTTTAGCAGCTCTGACTCATCAAGGCCTAACAGTTTAGACAAAGCAGGTATTGCTTCTCGCTTAGCAGGGCGTTGGCCCCGCTCAATCCGGCTATACATAGGCACATCTACCCCAATGGCTTTAGCCACCTCTTTTTGTGACAACTGCAAGGAATCTCTTGCCGCTTTTATTCTTTCTGCAAACAGCATATTTGTCATTTTTTGACAAAGATACAATGTATTTCCCAAAAATCAAAAGATACAGCCAATAGATAACAATTGTTTTTCTTTCCAGTTATTTTACTTCCTTCCATACATCCTCAATATCAGGACTATCAATACTATCGCCACCACTACATCAACAACATTCCAAACCATACGCCCCAATGGAATCTTTATGATCGGCTGAAACAACACAGCCAAAGCACCGAAAACCAGCATCAAACTCTTTTTCTTCTCCAGATAGTACTGGTATGCCATAACCCCGAACATTACCATGGCAAAGAAACGAACCAGCATATAGTATCCGTAGGGCATGGGAGCCAAACATAAGAGCAATACGATAACTAGAATTAGCCTGAGATTTTTCATCATTTCATGCAATAAGGTACAACATGAATATCCTTCGCAAAATTAAGATTAGCTCCCGAATCATCACGCCCTCCTGTTGTAATCCCAATGGCTTCACCATATCGATTAATCAATGCCCCTCCACTGCTCCCATGATCTATAGGACAACTGATCTGAATAAAGTCACCTTCTCTTATTTGAGAAATTTCACCCGAAGCGAATGTATTCTCCAACCCCTTAGGACTGCCTATTGTATAGACTCTTTCTCCAACTTCACACTGTCTTTGAGAAACAGGTATGTAATTAAATCTTCCTTTTATACGAAATAAAATGTAATCATCAGATTCGCTTTTTGTCAATACCCTATCTATTTTATACTGACGACCATCGGAGAGTTTTATCACTTCATAACCGACAGCTGTCCCTTTGAAAACATGGTAATTGCTTACAGCCAATCCATCCTTACTAATAAAAAATCCCGAGCCTTGATAAGCATTATAGCCATCTGTTGTAAAAACCATAAATACAGCAGAATTGTAACGTTTGAACAGTTCTGTGGCAGGAATGACTTTGTCTGTATCATGGTTAACTTTTGGATTGTTTTGTTGTTCGGAACGTGAAATGATACGATTATTAATTTTAGAAGGTACAGATTTCTCTACATAAGGCTTTCTAACGTCTTTTTTCCTTTCATCCCTTCCCGTCATCGTACAAGAGGTTACCGAAAATAGCATTAAAAAGAATAATCCTATATTACGTATTTTATCCATATCCTTTATTTTATTACTCCTGGTTTAGGCAATATGTGAATTAAAAAGCGTTGGTTCTTTACATTCCCTGGGACATCCGGCTGCATACGTAAAGTCCCATCCTGTCCACTTCCTGACACAATAACTTCACATTGCTCCGAATTAAAATAGACACCATTATTTTTCCAATAATTCACCAAAGCCAAAGCACGCTCATAACTCAATTCATTATTTCTGATAAAATTATCCTTCGAAGCCTGTCCCTCTATAATTAATAAATATTGGGCATTATATTTCTGACATGCTTCTTTAATAAATTGATTAATAGCTTTTCCTGCATTTAACAATTGCTGCCTTGTCTCTAATTCTATATCTGTAATATCGGCACTATTTATCTGAAAACCCACATCTATTTTCAATATATGCTTCTTATGTTCGGCATTATAAGCAAAATAAGTAGAATCAATATTACTGATCGCATTTTGGATTTCTTTAATTTTATTGATTTCAGCCTCAGTAGCTTTAACTTGTTTTTGAAGCATGATAACCGTTAAAACAAACAAAACAAGCATAATAAAAAATAGACTTGACATCAAGTCTGCATAACTCGCCCAAAAGAAACTCTTTTTATTCATAATCAAAACGCACTATACTCTATCATACATTAGTTCCATTAAAAGCTGATAAAATCCAACTCAAGAGCATGACAAAAAATACGACAATACCTAATCCCATAAATAAGAACAGCATATATTCAACAGGCTTAGATATTTTTAAAGACGAAGTTTGTTTTAATGTATTCGGCATAGAAACTTCTACAGACATATTTTCTACAGCAGATATCAAGCTATCCAATTTTTCATTCTGATCAGCGGCCATTTTTTCAATTCCAATTTTCATAGCATTCAAACTCTCTAATTCCAGATCGAGCTTTTCACCTTGCATTCTTACAGATGAAACAACTTCATCCAACTTTTTTAATTCATCTAATATATTTCCATTTTCTTGAATTTTCCTTCTAAAAATTTCCTGCTGTTCATCCAATGCAGTATTAAAAATATTCTGCCTGCGTATAAGCACCTCATTCATATCTTGCATACTTCTATCTGCATTCTCTTGCAACGAGCGCAGAGTTTGCTGCAGTCTATCATCTACCATACCTACAGCCTGACTAATTGCTGCTTTACGCTGTTCTATTTCTCTTACTTCCTGTTCAAAGAAAGTACCCATCCGCTCAATCAATTGAGTACGCTCCATCTGTGAATTGATGCTGTCATTTAACGCATTAACATGACTGATATATTCATTCACATTGTGCATATACTGACTGAATTGCTCCAACTGAGGCGTACAAGCTTGCAATTCACGCAGGACTGAAACATTAGCTGTTGCCATTCTTCCAATGTCCAACCGCTGAATCGTATGCATCAACTCTATTTGATTCTCATAGGAGGTTTCTACCCGCTGAAGAGCTTTATCTAGTTTTGTAGTATTGGCAGAAAATGAACGATTAAATTTCAACAAGTTTTCTTGAAGTTTCATTAAACTGTTCTCCGTTCCACCTAATACAGGAAGAAGTTCCGTTTGAATCCATGTATAAAATTTGTTTTTATCTTCTTCGACCTTAGCCGAAGCATTTTTGGCAGACCAAGAACTGCACGTTGTCAAAATAATGCCTATAAGACTTGCAACCATTGCAATAGCAACACCACCCATCAATGTCCCTATTGAGTCACTGGGGTCATCTATAAATGCAGAGAATCCACTTACAATCGCAATATATCCAATACCGATAATAATTCCCAACATTGTACCCATTAACCCCATATACAAAGGCATCGGAAGTTGAGTTTCTATTTCTTCGTGCTTGGTATCGCAATAGCGCTCGACAATATCTTTAACTAATAAGAAATCACTTACAGCCCCTTTATTTTTCAACAAATATGAATTTATAGCATTGACTATTTGAATAAGAAGTGGGTGGGCCACTGGGGTTATCAAATCTTTGCTTAAAGCATTTATATATGTTATTTCAATCTCATCATCTGCATCCTCTGACGGTTCTTTATATGATATGTCAGATAAATCTTTTATCCTATCATTAGTTATTTCAGACAAAGGAATATATGCTTTCGAAGTACTAAAATGTACGTCTTGAAAAACGCTGATATATTCTCTAATCAACAAATTGCCACGAAACCATATATAGAATTGAATAACTACAATTACAGCTATTGCTAAAATTATAATATAATTGTGTTCTGCCATGATTCTATTATCTAATAAATTCTATTTCAGCTTTCTTAATTACTTTCCAAATATCGTTTCCAAACAATTCAACTTCCCCTTCACTCAAAACTCTAATGCTCTCAGCACCTATAGAACTACCCTTTGCATCACAAAACAAGTCCAACATATTATCTTTATTTTTTATGGCTCTTTTCTTTTGGTCTTCGTTTTCATACAAACTAAACCTACCGATATTATCTTTATCTACTAAAATAATATATATTGCTTCTGATGCTTTAGCAGTAGCTTTAAGATTGCCATTCCCTAATGGTTTTGCGTAAATTGTTTTCGGTTCATTCTTGATGCTTTCATAAGAATCCTCTTTTACGTCCTCAACATTATTTTCTTGCTCAGTCGCCTGTGTTACAGTTTGCTTGACATCAGAAACAACCACTTTCTTTATCTTTTCAACATTTTTGGCCGTTTCTATCACATTCCTCTCTACAGACGTTAATCTATGTTCAACAGACCGAGATTCTTCTGGCTTACGTTTCATCTCTTGCAATATTTTAAACACCTTATTATACATAAGTCCAACGATTGCTCCTAATATGAAAATAAGGATTCCTATAACAATTTCCCCTGTTGTAATAACCATCTTCTTAGTCATTACGGCTATTTTTTCTTTATTTTCTTGTTTCATCTTTTCAATAACTTTGTCTGCTATTGCATCTATATTGCTAATTGTCAAATAAGCATTATTTGTATTCAATACATCTTCTGTTTGCACAGAAGCTATCTTTGCCGAATCATTCTTCAGCGAATCCCTTTCAGCAGGATTCGCCCAAAGACAGACACTGCATATCAATACAAGACATAGTATAATCCTTTTCATATCATTTTCCTTTTATTCATAAACCTTTTGGGCAATCATATTCAACACACCTACAAACGGATAGAAGAAAAGTGTTTCTTCTATTTTGGGATCTGCTCCTGTTTTTTCTATCTCTTCTTTTTTACTATTGATACCATTCTTTAAATAGGTTTTAATATCTCTTTGACACCATTCCTGAACAATTTTCCATTTAGAACGTTCTGCATCAAACTTATCTGCGTAAGAGAATTTTTTATTCAAATCAAAAAACAATTGGATTGCTTTGTTAACCTCTTCCACTACACTCTTTTCTAAGGTTTCATCTATCTCATTATATTGCAAGCCTATAGAAGAAAAAGTATTAGCGGCGTCTCCTAACAATGTCTGTTTGAGATCCATGATATCCGAATAATCTTGCGGCTTGGCATTTAGCAACCCTCCCTTACAAGTTGCCTCTTTCGGATTTTCTTTTTCACGGATAATGGTCAAACCATCTTCACTATACGGTTGGTTGTATACTGCTTCAAATATCAGTTTCGTGAACTTTTCTAAAGTCGTATCATTTGGAGTAAGTACCATCAAGACTTTTGAACCTGTTCCACTAAACGTGATATGTCGCGGCATATTCATTTCTTTGGCTTTCATAATATGTGCAATATGATACACAATGGCGACGTAAAACAAAATGAATACGTATTTGCTGCATCCGTCTTGTGATAACAAGGCATTAAAATCAATGGTTATTTTCTTGTTCAGTACGCTCTTGTTTGCAGCTAACGAGAAGAAGAAAGAAATAATATCTACCGACTTCTTTTGTCTATCCAAATTCTGCATCACTTCGCAAAGTTCATCCAAACCATTATCTTGTAACTTATTAAATATCTCATCTTTAAAATGCCCGACAAAGCCGTTACTATCTGCATCAAAACCATATCCATCTCCCCAAATGCTATTGGCAGCAAAACGGAAAGATGTTAATAATTCTTCTTTGCCATCATTCACAATCAAGACATCAGTCGTACCTCCACCTATATCTACAGAAACAACATCTGTAGTCGCATTTCTCTTTTTCTTATAAAAATAATAAGGAGCTACAGACTCCGACATTGGAATTACATTCGACAAATCATTTCCAAAATTTTCTCGATACAACTCTTGCCATATATTTGAAAAATTATTGAATCGACCTTCTGTCATACTAGCCGGATAGAACCATACGATTTTTGTTTTACCTAGGTCTCCCCCATTCAACAATACTTTATTGCGCAATATCAAAAATAAAGCATCCAAATAATGTTTTACCCTTTCTTGAGTATGAGCTTCATTCGACCACTTTAAGTTCGTTGTTATTGTATTGTAATCAGAAATGCGTTCTTTTTCATAAACAAACGGAACATTGGTATTTGCCATCGAAAAGACTGACTGATTCCAATTGGTCGTACTTCCCTCAGATAAAACAGTACGTATCGGAAATCGGAATGCGCCACCTATCATGTCAGGCAAATAGTCATGGCACAATACTCTTGCTGAAGATACCGAAGCCATTAAATCATTAATTTTACGCAATTGCATATCTTTTTCTCCTATTTCAAAAGAAACAGGAGTCGAATTGTCTTCTGAATATTCTACGTGTGTATTGGTAGTACCAAAATCTATTGCAAAAGTAAACTGCTTGTTTCCTCTTTTTTCTTGTCCCCATTTCGGTACAATACATCCTCTAAAGTTCCCATTGAACACCAACATCATGTAGTCAAAATTGGAATCTAAGATATATGTTTCATTAGATGCATAATTTGTATCCGTAACATTTCTTTCGGCCTTTCCTGACACTTCGATTGTTTTACTTCCTTGAAAAAACAATAAATCTGCTTTTTCTTTACCTCTATAATCTCGTACTAAAGCAATGCGATAATGAGGATTTTCATTTCCTATAAACTTTACTAAAGGAAGCAAGGCAACACCAAAATTCCGTTTGACCACTCCTCCTTTATTATTTTGAGGCTCTGCCATTGCATCAGTAAAATACAAACGCTCGTAAGTGATATACTCGTTTTTTTGAATAGGTATTCTTAAAATTGCTTTTACACCCCCTGCATTGCGAACCAACTCAATCATTTTCTTACCATCAGGCATTGTCCTTTGAAGTTCGTCAACCGTGAAGTAAGAAAAGAATTCTTTTCGAAGAGGCAATAAATAACAACCTTCTACATCTGTGCCGCCATTGAAGAAATTTTCTTGATTGAATGTATTTTCATCCCATAAGATATAATCCCCCAAAAAGTCACCGATTGTCAGATAAGGATATTTTGTTCCATCATCCGGCAAAGAACGTTCTGTAAGAAGACGGCTGTCATTATAAGGCACTTTGGTATCTTTATCCCAAAGGTCTCTCGTATAACGCATTTGTTTAGTATACATATCTACAGGAAGAACCAAAGGCAACTTTGCATCCTTACAAATAGAAGAATTGATTTGAAAATCACTATGCACATCTGTAATTCCTTTCCTTTTCTTAAGATGAAAACCTAAAACTTCTACGAGATTCGCATCAGATGTTACAGACAAGTCTTCATAATAAGCATCATACGCATCCTTATCTAATGCACTGATTTTCTCTTTTTGTGAATTACTCAATTTTGCATAACTCAAATTCAAATAGGTATTGATTTCCGGATATAAACCAGCAAAATCAGGCATACTTTTTTGCAAACAGAACCAATACATTTGATAATCAAAATCTCGCTTGTACAAAGGTTGGAATTCTTCATCGAACGGTCGGTCTTTACCAAAACTTAGATGTTTTGACGCATATGACAAATTATTCGCAGAAGTAAAGAAAAAAGTAGCTGGGGATGTGGCTCCAATAATGTTGTTTACTCGATTCGGTTTATCATCCCCTATATAGTCTAACAAATAGATTCGTTCAAGATCATTAAAATTAAAGGCATCAGCATCCTGTTCCAAATAAAGGCGCAACGTTTCTCCAAACAAACGGTGTCTTTCATTGCCTGAATCAAGTAAGGTTTGCAAGTCATTTTTTTTGTCCCATACAATAATGCGCACTTTATCCCGAAACTTGTCTATGTTGAAGAATATTTCTCCCACATCGAAACAATCCGAAATTAGTTTATGGTGAATAGAATCGCCATCCAAATCCTTGCTCTCAGTAACAACTTTAAAAGCAGTCTTCACCAAGTCCATCCGTGCAAACGGAGAGGGAACAGACGTTATCTCTTTCTTACTCGTTGCCCCATTCGGATCCTTTATTTCTTTAATGGCTGTATTCCCATAGGCAGAAGATTCTCCCCAACCCACTAAATTATCATCGCCTGTATGTAATCTGAAAACTTTTTCCATGACTATGCTAATTTTTTATCTGTTACTAATTTGTTGACTGTTCGATAGAATAATTCTATAAAGCGTTCTTCTGTGTTCAGGTTGTTAGGAACTTTAGGCTCCAAATCGCAAAGGCAATAATCGAACAAATCATAATTACTCCGATAGTTCATTACCTTGCTTGGCTTCACTCCTGCCACAAAACCAAAAACATCTTTTTTCATTTCCTCTAAATGGAAAGGAGCAAAACCTCTATGATTGGAGGCCATCTCATCTAACCATTGCAAATAGTTTTCTTTTATTTTTACTAGGTGGCTTTTAAAGAAATCACCGTTAAAGAAATTATCATCAAAAGGACGTTTTCCCTTTGTCCATTTCTGTGATTTCGATGCAGATAGATGTTCATTAAGGAATTTGCAAAACAAAGTGAATTCAGTCATCGGACGCTGGATAATATCATGTGTATCATCATAGAAACTGGAAAATATCATATCTTCATCACCCGAAGCCGCACCAAATTCTTTATAAATCGGATTCAAAGCCTTTCCTTTTGAGGACTGAAGCACATTATCTTCCATACTGCAAAAATCTATAATAGCCAATGCAGCTAATAACTCTATGATATGCGCTTTATTTTTTTGAGTCGTACCGCCTTCGCTATATTCATACATATCGTAAATATCATCGGCTAAGTAATAAAGGGCATTCAAAGAATTGTTTCCGCTGATATTCTTATTATAATACTCTAAAGCAGCTTTTGCTTTAGAAATAAAAGTAGAACTGTCTATGTCATTCGTCCCATCCTGGCTTTGAGCCAAATTAAAATAAGGCAAAACCGTTATAGCACCAATTGGCGCATCTTTGATGTTCCCTGCATTAGGCAGCGACATATTTATACCTCGTAAATTCTTCAACAACAAAGGGAAACCACTGGCACCTGTACCCCCAAAAATAGAACTGACTATAAAAATACGGTCACCCGGACGGAAACTATTGGTAAAATTATTAAAAGCATTCGATTGCGCAAACTGGTTTAATACCACACTACCAATATTGGGATTACCTTTAAAACCGACTTCCATATCTGAATCCAAGTTCTTTTCCGAAAATAGCATATAAGCTAATGCTTGATTGGCTATATCCAATGAATCGAATCCCATATACTTACGAAAACGGTCATTTCGTGTATTCGATAATTCCAGACGATAATTCGGAATCATTTCACTGATTCTTGTTTTGAAAAAACGATTTTTTATATCATCGGAAAAATGAAGCTGTCCGTTCATATACTTATATTCCCGCAAAAAAGAAATGGTACGGGTTAAATCTGCCGCTGAGGCATCCGGATCGATAAATATCGGAACGATTTCATCTGTATTTATTTCTACTCCTGTAGTCAACAACATGGCAAGGGCTTTCATTACACGTGCACCTGTGCCTCCAATGCAAAAGATATATGTTTTCATGCTTATTAAAATTTAATGAAAGGAGAATATTTTGCCACACGGCTCCACCAGTGGAACAGGAGTGATAATACCAAAAAGAAAATAAAAGCCATAATCATATTGCTTATACCGAAACTCCAGCATTCGCTGGGAATAGAAATTAAATTTTGAACCACTTCACCGTTTTCATCCCTTAAATACAATAATTCATCGGGAATCTTTCCGGCATTATAATCAGAGAGTACACAATAATAACCTACAAACAAAGCTATTACACTATTGATTATTGCCATAATCAACCAACTCCACCATTTACAGAATCGTGGATGATCTATCACATAATAATATAACGCCATTATCACAAAAGAAATGATCAAAGTATAAAGTCCTATCGTGTTATACCTCAATTCTAAATCATACGTGCCTGATGCAGGATTGTAGCCCCACAGATATTGTGATAAGTAATCCGAATAGAACGACTTAAACCAGCAATACATATTGCCTAAAAGCAATTCAAAAAAAGTTCCCATAGCTATTTCATTTTATTGTTATTTTAAATTCAGCATAATTCTCTTGACGGGTTTTAAACGCTTCGTAAACCCCTTCTATCAAATATTTCAATCCGTATGTCTTATCGGTAGCATTGTCTTTTACCAAATCATCTCCTAATAAGTCTGTTCTCTCTTCCACCCATTGCGGAAATTGTTTTTTCAACATAATGGTAATATTTCCGCGAGAGGCTATTTTAGAAGACAAATTAAAGATGTAAGGATAACATCCTGTTTTCTGTTCTTTTACAGACAAAGTATAATCTTTATTGCTGACTTCATAATTCGCTATATCCATCAAATAGCTTTTATCCAATGGCAACTGATTCAGGTTTACCCCAACCGAAAACATAAACATCCCTTTCTGTTGCCCTTTGTTCTCCTTCCGGATATCACAGATGGTTGTCTTCGGAGCAGTTCTATCAAAGCCAAAACTCCCCAACCGCGGCGTAAGCAAAACTCTATAATCAAATTCTTTAGATGAAGAAACCAACGTACAAACGTTATCCAAATCTGCACCGTTCCCTTTCAAAGATTCCAATGGCACTTTGTCCAGCATTTGCTTAATATGTGAAGTGCTTCCTATTATCCAAATATAAAACGGACGATTTCCTTTGTAATATCTTGGATAGTCTGCCTTGTTATAAAACTTACCATCAAACGAAGACGTCAACTGACAAATTACTACCGATAAGTTTCCATTTAAACATTCCAAAGATTGTACAAAAGTCTTCTTTATCTTCGTACGTTGCTCTAATAAATAATTATTCAGATTTTGTGGAGAAGAAGCATATTTACTCCCCGGAGAAACAATACAATCAGACACAAATATAGATATACCATTTTTATCATGTCGCTTCAATATAGAATCAAGTACAATTGCTATATCTGACGTGCCTAAATTCCCTCCATGTTTTCTGAAATCAGTTGGTTCAATATTATGAATAAACTTCTCCACATCATGCCCAAGAGGAATTATCCGACTATTGACGTAATGCAAATGCAATGTATCCACAATCTTACCAATTTGCAGTTCTGACAAATAAGCATAAATGGATTGTTCAAAACCTGTATTCCCTTTGACATACCCGTCCATGCTTCCTGAATTTTCAAGATATACATTAATACTCTTAACAGAACTATCAACAGGAGATGAGAGAGTTCTTTTTGTTATCTTTCCTCCAGTATCCATTCCTCTCCCACAAGAAACCGCACCCCATAATAATCCAAAGAACAACAAACTTCCCCCTAATATGAAACCTATTTTTTTCATTTCTAACATTTGTGTCTTCCAGTCCCCAAAGGCTATAAATTCAATCTACAAAAAGAAGCGTGGAACTGCGTGCTATTTCCACGTTCTTGAAGGTCCTAGGAAAACCCAACACACAATGGTAAATAGACAGCAGACCCACGCTATACAGCATGGGAACCGCCAACTTCCATCCTTGTGTGTTTTGAAAATTTCCTAGGTTTTCAAGAACAAGAATGAAGCATGACGCTTCTCACAATATCTTTCCCGCAAAACGATGAGCGGCAGACGCTTCCGCACTTCCCACCGATACAAAAATAGAGAATCAAAACGAGATAATCAAACTTTAACTGCCGTTTTTCATCCCTCCCCTGCAAACAAAGCAAGAATGCCACGCAGGGCTGACGCATTACTAAAGTCATTGATATTCAGAGTATCTGATATTTAGAGATATACTAAAGCCTGATAAAAAGGCTGTTTTTTACCTATAAAATCAGCACATGCTGAATAATAAGTACTTAATAATCAATATTCTTTTTAATGCGTCAGCCCTGGAATGCCACGCAGATTCTATAGTTCAGCCTTTGGACTGTATAGTCCAGCCGCTGGACTATACGGTTCACACATGTGGACTATACAGTCCAGCACTTGGACCGTAGAATTTATCCCATCATACAGGAAAACTTTACACCGGCAGACGAGAATCCTTGCCGGAACACTTCACATGCGCTTCCAGACAAAAATCCGCAATTATTCTGCATTTTTTATGCAAAAACGCAGAAATATGTTCCCAAATATTGTATTTTTGTATCAAGTTGAAACATAAACCAAACGAAATGGAACTGAATGAAATCTTCAGGAGCGTTCAGGCCGCTTCACGGAAGCTGGCAATGATGAACTCTGATGAAGTGAACCGCATCCTGCTGGCATTGGCAGACGAAACGGAACACTGCATACCGGAACTGCTGGAGGCCAACCGCAAAGACCTCGAGCGGATGGATCCGGAAAACCCAAAATACGACCGGCTGAAACTTTCCGAAGCGCGCCTCATCGAAATAGCCTCGAACATACGCGATGTGGCGGCTCTGCCCTCACCCGCAGGCATCGTCCTTGAGGACAGGATACGTCCGAACGGACTCCGCCTGAAAAAAGTGAGCGTGCCCTTCGGAGTGATCGGAATCATCTATGAGGCGCGGCCGAACGTGAGTTTCGATGTCTTCTCCTTATGCCTCAAGAGCGGCAATGCGTGTATCCTGAAAGGAGGAAGCGATGCCGACTTTTCCAACAGAGCTATCGTGGCGCTGATACATCGCGTGCTGGAACGGCTCGGGACTGACCCTTCGGCGGTAGCATTGCTCCCATCTTCTCATGAAGCCACGGCAGAACTGCTCCACGCTGAAAGATACGTAGACCTGATCATTCCGAGAGGAAGCGCAGGACTGATCAAGTTTGTGCGCGAAGAAGCAACGGTTCCGGTCATCGAAACAGGAGCGGGAATCTGCCACACCTATTTCGACAAGGACGGAGATGCAGAAAAAGGGGCTGCCATCATAAACAACGCGAAGACTCGAAGGGTCAGCGTATGCAATGCGCTCGATTGCCTGCTGATACACAAAGACCGCCTGCAAGACCTGCCGGATCTGTGCCGGCCGCTCCAAAAGAACAATGTGGTCATCTATGCTGACCCGCACGCATGGGAAGCACTGAAAGGGAATTATCCGCCGGAATTGCTGGAGCATGCGGACGAGCAGAGTTTCGGAACCGAGTTTCTCGACTACAAAATGTCCGTCAAAACCGTTGGCTGTGCAGAAGAAGCCGTTTCGCATATCCACGCATACGGCTCAAAACATAGTGAAAGCATCGTCACCGAAAATAATGTTACGGGCAGCTACTTCCAGAAAGCCGTGGACGCGGCCTGTGTCTATGTAAATGCGCCCACATCATTCACAGATGGGGCACAGTTCGGTCTGGGAGCGGAAATAGGCATCAGCACACAGAAGCTCCATGCCCGCGGCCCGATGGGACTGCGCGAACTGACAACCTACAAGTGGCTGATTGAAGGAAACGGACAAATCCGTCCATAAACAGCCGAAGAGATGAATTTTTATAAACACTTCCCAACGGAAAAAGAATATTTATCGTATATTTGCAAGCAAGGAATCAATTAATATACATTCTATGAAAACTTATACAAATGTCTTCGACCTGGGAGACCTGAAGACCGCACTGGCGGAAGCATTCGAAATAAAGAAAGACCGCTACAAGTATGAAGCATTGGGCAAACACAGAACTTGTCTGCTCATATTCTTCAACAACAGCCTGCGCACCCGCCTGAGTACACAAAAAGCGGCACGCAACCTGGGAATGGACGTGATTGTGCTGGACGTGAACCAGGGCGCATGGAAGCTGGAAACGGAACGGGGCGTAGTGATGGACGGTGACAAGAGCGAACACTTGCTCGAAGCCATCCCGGTAATGGCCTCATACTGCGACATCATCGGCGTGCGCTCGTTCGCGCGTTTCGAAAGCCGCGAAGACGATTATACGGAAAAAATACTGAACCAGTTCATCCAATATTCCGGCAAGCCCGTATTCTCGATGGAAGCAGCCACCGGACATCCGCTCCAGGCATTCGCCGACCTGATTACAATTGAAGAATACAAGAGAAAAGACCGGCCGAAAGTTGTGCTGACATGGGCACCACATCCGCGCGCACTTCCGCAAGCCGTTCCAAACTCATTCGCCGACTTCATGAATGAAGCCGATGTGGACTTCGTAATCACTCATCCGCACGGTTATGAACTCGACCCCAAATTCGTCCGAGGGGCACAAGTCGAATACGACCAGATGAAGGCATTCGAAGGAGCCGACTTCATCTATGCGAAGAACTGGGCATGCCCGGGAGTCACAAATCCGGCAGATTATGGCAAAGTGCTCAGCAAAGACATGAGCTGGACGGTTGACGACGCGCACATGGCGGTTACAAACGATGCATTCTTCATGCACTGTCTTCCGGTCCGCCGCAACATGATCGTGACAGACAGCGTGATTGAGGCTCCCACGTCATTGGTGATTCCGGAAGCCGCCAATCGCGAAATATCTGCAACAGTTGTGCTGAAGCGTATGCTTCAGAGCTTATAAAGCTGAACAACACTCCAGAACTCCCGAACGGATAACGGCAAACTTCACGCACGGTCGGTTCTGGAGTGTTATCCCGGAAAACAACAGCCGGACACCATGCCGGTTCCTGAAGACCTAAATCTACAGACAAAAAATCCGAATCTTGTATAACCTCATAAAAAAACAATTTTTCCCAAGAAAAAAGTTTTCCAAAATTTGGCTTTATCATCCATATCATGTACATTTGGAGAACTTTTAACCAACGCAAGATATTTTCTTGCCAACAAATTTAATAATATGAAAAAGACAGAGCATCTTCGTGACGATATGCTTATAGAAGCTTATCGCCAGACCCAATCGCAGAAGGCAGCACTAGCATTGCACAAACGTTATGAACCATTAATCAGAAGACTGATTCAAAATGTCATTCTGAACCACGAAGAACAAATGGATCTCATGCAGGAAATCGAAATCAAGATATTTCAGAGTCTGCTGCTTTCATACACCGAACAAGGCAAATTCAAACAATGGGTAAAAACAATCACCGTCAACATGATCAATGACTATCTCAGAAGGCGGGCCAAAGCTCCGCAAATGATTGACTGTGACATAAACAGTCTTCCAGCCCTCTATTATGACGAAAGGAAAGAACAGCAACACAAAGAAAAAATCTACCGCATCATAGAGGTCGTTATCCAGCAACTGTCGCCTGCACACAGGCTGTTATTGCAGAAAGTCTTTTTTGAAAACAAGAGTTTCCGGGAAATATCACAAGAACTGGGCATATCAAAGTCCGGAAGCCACAAAAGATTGAAATCACTCTTCCCGAAAATTGAACAGACACTGAGAGAAATGGGTATCAACGGACTCGAATCCGATTGGTAACAAATAAAGAAGACGGTGAAATCCACAAACTGGAGTTTCACCGTCTTCTTTAATATCTCATTTCAGATTATTATTCTACTTCACTATAATCCAAAACATTCTTCTTGTTGGCCAAAATGCGGTCGTATTCTTCTTTAGAGCCGACCACAATCTTGTCAAATTCACGCTGTCCTGTTCCTGCAGGAATCAAATGACCGCAAATCACGTTCTCTTTCATACCCTCCAGTTTATCAACCTTACCGTTTATCGCTGCTTCATTCAGCACTTTCGTCGTTTCCTGGAATGAAGCTGCAGACATGAAGCTTGAAGTCTGCAATGCAGCACGCGTAATACCCTGCAGAATCTGAGTTGACGTTGCAGGAATTGCATCACGCACTTCAACCAGTTTCAGGTCGCGGCGTTTCAGCATACTGTTCTCGTCACGGAGCTTGCGGGCTGTCACAATCTGACCCGGCTGCAGAATCTGAGAGTCACCGGCATCAACAACCACTTTCTTGCCCCAAATCCGGTCGTTCTCTTCATTGAATTCGATGCGGTCGACAATCTGCTGTTCCAAGAAGCGTGTGTCACCCGGTTCGTCAATCTGAACCTTACGCATCATCTGGCGGACAATGATTTCAAAGTGCTTGTCGTTGATCTTTACACCCTGCAAACGGTATACATCCTGAATTTCATTCACAATGTATTCCTGAACGGCTGTAGGACCTTTAATAGCCAGAATGTCGGCTGGAGTAATGGCACCGTCAGACAACGGAGTACCGGCACGCACATAATCGTTCTCCTGAACCAGAATCTGCTTGGACAAAGCAACCAGATACTTCTTCACATCGCCAGCTTTCGACGTAACGATGATTTCACGGTTACCGCGCTTGATCTTGCCCATCGTTATCTCTCCGTCGATTTCTGAAACGACAGCCGGATTAGACGGATTGCGCGCTTCGAACAATTCGGTTACACGCGGCAGACCACCGGTAATATCACCAGCCTTACCGACTGCACGAGGAATCTTGACAAGAATATCTCCGGCCTTAACCGTCTGTTTATCTTCCACAACAACATGGCCGCCCACAGGCAAGTTGTATGTACGGAGCGAGTTGCCGTTTTCATCCAGAATATGCAGCGACGGAATCTTTGACTTATCTTTAGACTCGGTGATAATAATTTCACGCAAACCGGTAGCCTCATCCGACTCAACCTTATACGTTACATTTTCGATTACCGCCTCAAAGTCAATCTTACCTGAAGCTTCTGTCACAATCACAGCATTGAACGGGTCCCACTTGGCAATCAGCTTGCCCTTTTCAACAACTTCACCGTCGGAAGCGTATAGTTTCGAACCGTAAGGCACATTGTGAGTTGACAGGATAATGCCTGTATTGACATCCACAAAACGAACCTCGGCCAAACGTCCGACTACAATCTTAACCGGTTCGCCTGTTTCTTCAACAGCGTCCACCGTACGCAGTTCTTCAAACTCCAGACGTGAATCATTCTTCGCCACGATGCTTGCATTGGCAGCCATGTTGCCTGCGATACCTCCGGCATGGAAAGTACGCAATGTCAACTGAGTACCCGGCTCACCGATAGACTGTGCAGCGATAACGCCCACGGCCTCACCTTTCTGAACCATACGGCTTGTTGCCAGGTTACGTCCATAGCACTTAGCACAAACACCCCGCTTCGATTCGCAAGTCAACACAGAACGGATTTCAACGCTTTCAATCGGAGATTTCTCGATTTCTTCTGCGATGGCTTCCGTGATTTCTTCACCGGCTGCGACAATCAGCTTGCCTGTTGTCGGATGAATAATATCATGTACAGAAACACGGCCGAGGATGCGTTCGTATAACGTAGCAATCACCTCATCGTTGTTTTTCAGAGCTGTGCATACCAGTCCGCGCAACGTACCGCAGTCTTCTTCGTTGATGATGACATCATGCGAAACGTCAACAAGACGACGAGTCAGATAACCGGCATCGGCTGTTTTCAATGCGGTATCGGCAAGACCCTTACGGGCACCGTGAGTAGAAATAAAGTACTCAAGCACCGACAGACCCTCCTTAAAGTTAGAAAGGATCGGGTTCTCGATAATCTGTGCACCTTCAGCTCCGGCTTTCTGCGGCTTGGCCATCAATCCACGCATACCCGACAACTGACGGATCTGCTCTTTAGAACCACGGGCACCGGAGTCCAGCATCATGAATACCGAGTTGAAACCTTGGTCATCTTCCTTAATAGTCTTATACAGAATATCTGACAAATCACTGTTAACATGTGTCCATGTATCGATAACCTGATTATAACGTTCGTTATCGGTGATGAAACCCATGTTGTAGTTCATCATGATCTGCTCGATTTCTTCGTTACCTCTCTTGATCAGATCTTCCTTCTCTTTCGGAATGATAATATCGCCCAAGTTGAACGACAAGCCGCCTTCGAATGCTTTCTGATAACCCAGGTTCTTGATTCCATCCAAGAATTCACATGCGCGTGCAACACCGACTTTCTTGATTACATCGCTGATGATATCACGCAATGACTTCTTAGAAATAATCGTATTCAGATAACCGCACTCATCAGGAACAAGCTGGTTGACAATGACACGTCCAACAGACGTTTCTTTAATCAGCTTCTTGACGATATTGCCGTCTTCATCAAGGTCATTGGCAACTACGCTGATAATGGCATGAATGTCAACCTTTCCTTCATTGTAAGCAATCATCGCTTCTTCCGGGCCATAGAAAATCAATCCTTCACCCTTTGCGCCCTTACGCAGTTTGGTAATGTAATACAGTCCCAATACCATATCCTGTGCCGGCACAGTGATAGGCGCACCGTTCGCAGGATTCAAGATGTTATGCGACTGCAACATCAGCAATTGAGCTTCCAGCACAGCCTCGTTGCTCAAAGGCAGGTGAACAGCCATCTGGTCACCGTCGAAGTCGGCGTTAAATGCCGTACAAGCCAACGGATGCAGCTGAATAGCCTTGCCTTCAATCATCTTCGGCTGGAATGCCTGGATACCCAGACGGTGCAGTGTCGGAGCACGGTTAAGCAACACCGGATGTCCTTTCATCACATGTTCAAGAATATCCCAGATAACAGGCTCCTTCCGGTCAACTATCTTCTTGGCTGATTTTACAGTCTTCACGATACCGCGTTCTATCAGCTTACGGATAATGAACGGCTTGTACAATTCGGCAGCCATCAGTTTCGGAATACCGCATTCACCCATCTTCAATTCAGGGCCAACAACAATAACCGAACGCGCTGAATAGTCGACACGCTTACCCAACAAGTTCTGACGGAAACGTCCCTGCTTACCTTTCAAGCTGTCTGACAAGGACTTCAACGGACGGTTTGCATCTGTCTTAACAGCACTTGATTTACGGGAGTTATCGAACAAGGAATCAACGGCTTCCTGCAGCATACGCTTCTCGTTACGCAAGATTACTTCAGGTGCCTTAATCTCAATCAACCGTTTCAATCGATTGTTACGGATAATTACGCGGCGATACAAATCGTTCAAGTCAGATGTAGCGAAACGTCCACCGTCCAAAGGAACCAACGGACGCAGTTCAGGCGGAATAACCGGAACAATACGCACAATCATCCATTCAGGCTTATTGCGACCACGTGACGCGCGGAATGATTCTACAACCTGCAAACGTTTCAACGCTTCGTTTTTGCGCTGCTGTGAAGAATCATTGTTCGCCTTATGGCGAAGCTCGTACGACAGAGCGTCCAGATCCAATCCTACCAGCAGGTCATAAATGGCCTCGGCGCCCATCTTAGCGATAAACTTGTTCGGATCTGTATCTTCCAAATACTGATTGTCCTTCGGAAGTGTATCCATAATGTCCAAATACTCTTCTTCAGACAGCAAGTCGTATTTATTAATGCCGTCTTCAGCCTTCACACCCGGCTGAATCACTATATAGCGTTCATAATAAATGATAGCATCCAGTTTCTTTGTCGGCAAGCCCAACAAATAGCCGATCTTATTCGGCAATGAACGGAAATACCAGATATGAGCAACAGGTACAACCAGTTGAATATGTCCGCTGCGTTCACGACGAACTTTTTTTTCCGTCACTTCAACACCACACCGGTCACACACAATTCCTTTATAACGGATACGCTTGTATTTACCGCAATGGCACTCGTAGTCCTTCACCGGACCGAAGATACGTTCGCAGAACAAACCGTCGCGTTCAGGTTTGTAAGTACGATAATTGATTGTTTCCGGTTTCAGCACTTCACCATATGAATTTTCAAGGATCTCCTCCGGTGAAGCCAGACCGATAGTAATCTTCGAGAAGTTACTTTTTATCTTGGTATCTTTTCTAAAAGCCATACTTTATATTTTATAATAAAATGAAGAATTTAAATCATGAAGAACAAGGAGCAAGTCCGGACCTTGTTCTCCACTTGTAGATTATTCCAGGGTTATGCTCAAGCAAAGGCCTCTCAGTTCATGCAACAGCACATTCAAAGACTCAGGAATACCCGGAGTAGGCATCGGCTCGCCCTTAACGATTGCTTCGTATGCCTTAGAACGTCCTACGACATCATCCGACTTAATGGTAAGGATTTCCTGAAGAATGTGAGCAGCACCGAAGGCCTCGATTGCCCAAACCTCCATTTCTCCAAAACGCTGTCCACCGAACTGTGCCTTACCTCCAAGAGGCTGCTGAGTGATCAGAGAGTACGGACCGATAGAACGTGCGTGCATCTTGTCTTCAACCATATGACCCAGTTTCAACATATAAGTCACACCTACAGTCGCAGCCTGGTCAAACTGTTCACCTGTACCGCCATCATACAAATAAGTCTTGCAATAGCGAGGCAACCCTGCCTTATCTGTCCACTTGTCCAGATCGTCCAATGTCGCACCGTCAAAAATCGGAGTAGCAAACTTCACTCCCAGCTCTTTTCCGGCGCGTCCAAGTACGGCTTCGAATATCTGACCGATATTCATACGCGAAGGCACACCCAACGGGTTCAGCACGATATCAACCGGCGTTCCGTCAGCCAAGAACGGCATATCCTCCTGACGAACAACTCGAGATACGATACCCTTGTTACCGTGACGACCCGCCATTTTATCGCCGACACCGATTTTACGCTTCTTGGCAATATACACTTTGGCCATCTGAATGATGCCGGAAGGAAGTTCATCACCGATTGTCAGCGCAAACTTCTTACGCTTCAGCTCTGCATCAAGTTCTTTGAACTTCTTCAGATAATTCATAACCAGGTCACGGATCATATCATTCTTATGAGCATCGTTTGTCCACTTGCTCAACTGAATAACGGTATAATCCAGCGGTTCCAGATCATGCTTTGTAAATTTGGCGCCCTTGGCTATGACTTCCACACCCAGATAATCCTTAACACCTTGGGAAACCTTATCGGCCGTCAGTACCAGCAACTTGTTGACAAGTATTTCCTTCAGTGCTGCGGCTTTTTCTTTAAATTCATCCTCCAATTTGGGAAGAATTGCCTTATCAGCATTTTTCTCACTGCGGGTTTTGATAACACGCGAATAAAGTTTCTTATCAATAACCACACCTCGCAGCGAAGGAGAAGCTTTCAGCGAAGCATCTTTTACATCACCGGCCTTATCGCCAAAAATCGCACGAAGCAACTTTTCTTCCGGTGACGGATCAGACTCACCTTTCGGAGTAATCTTTCCTATCAGGATATCGCCCGGCTCAACACGCGCTCCGATACGAATAATACCGTTTTCATCCAAATCCTTGGTTGCCTCCTCGCTCACATTCGGAATATCAGAAGTCAACTCTTCCATTCCACGTTTTGTTTCGCGAACTTCCAGAATATATTCATCCACGTGAACAGAAGTCAGGATGTCTTCACGAACCATACGCTCGTTCAGCACAATGGCATCCTCATAGTTGTATCCTTTCCACGGCATATAAGCAACAAGCAGATTCTTGCCCAAAGCCAACTCACCGTCAGCTGTCGAATAGCCTTCTGTTAGGATATCACCTTTCTTCACGCGCTGTCCCTTGCTGCAAATCGGACGCAGGTCAATCGTCATACTCTGGTTGGTTTTGCGGAATTTCGGTATGCGATATTCCTTCAACGCAGGCTCAAAGCTGACAAATTCTTCATCATCCGTACGGTCATACAGAATGCGGATTGTTGTAGCGTCTACAAAATCAATGACTCCGTCACCCTCCGCAGCAATCTGTGTGCGCGAATCTTCACACAACTGCTTTTCAATGCCGGTTCCTACAATAGGAGCCTCGGTTCTCAACAGAGGAACAGCCTGGCGCATCATGTTCGATCCCATCAATGCACGGTTAGCATCGTCATGTTCCAAGAACGGAATCAAAGAAGCTGCGATTGAAGCAATCTGCTGAGGAGAAACATCCATCAAGTCAACTTGATCAGGAGCAACAACCGGGTAATCCGCATCACGGCGGGATTTAACCTTATTCCGCACAAACGAACCGTCATCATTCAACGGTGCATTACCCTGTGCAATAATCTTATCTTCTTCTTCTTCAGCAGAAAGATACTCAATGCCTTCCGGTGAAAGATCAACTACTCCATCCTTAACCTTCCGGTATGGAGTCACGATAAATCCGAGGTCGTTAATCTTTGCATAGACACACAAAGAAGAGATCAGACCGATATTCGGACCTTCAGGAGTTTCAATCGGACACAGACGTCCATAATGGGTGTAATGCACGTCACGCACCTCAAATCCGGCACGGTCACGCGACAAACCACCAGGACCCAATGCAGACAAACGACGTTTGTGAGTGATCTCTGCCAACGGATTGGTCTGGTCCATAAACTGAGATAGAGCATTTGTTCCAAAGAATGAATTGATCACAGAAGAAATAGTCTTCGCATTGATCAAATCAATCGGAGTGAACACCTCATTGTCGCGTACATTCATGCGTTCGCGAATGGTACGTGACATACGAGCCAAGCCTATCGCAAACTGATTTGACAACTGTTCGCCTACAGTACGCACACGACGGTTGCTCAAATGATCGATATCATCAACATCCGCCTTCGAGTTAATCAGCTCTATCAGATATTTGATGATTTCGATAATATCTTGTTTCGTCAATACTCTGACATCCATAGGCGTATCGAGATTCAATTTCTTATTGATACGATAACGGCCTACATCACCCAAATCATAACGCTTTTCAGAGAAGAACAAGTTATTGATAACTTCGCGTGCGCTTGCATCATCGGCCGGATCTGCATTTCGCAACTGACGGTAGATATACAGCACGGCCTCCTTCTCAGAGTTGCTCGGGTCTTTCTGCAAAGTATTGAAGATGATGGAATAATCTGAAGAATTAGCTTCTTCATTATGAACGAGGATGTTCTGGACGCCAGATTCAAGAATCAGGTCGATATGTTCAGGCTCGATAACCGTTTCACGGTCGATGACAACCTCGTTACGTTCGATAGAAACAACTTCACCCGTATCTTCATCAACGAAATCTTCCGTCCATGTTTTCAGCACACGAGCCGCAAGCTTGCGCCCCACGATTTTCTTCAGATTCGTTTTGGTTACCTTAACGTCCTCTGCAAGATTGAAGATTTCAAGTATATCCTTGTCATTTTCAAAGCCTACAGCTCTCAACAACGTTGTAACCGGCAACTTCTTCTTGCGGTCAATATAAGCATACATGACATTGTTTATGTCAGTTGCAAACTCAATCCAGGATCCCTTAAACGGAATAATACGCGCAGAATACAGCTTGGTTCCATTCGCATGGATACTCTGTCCAAAGAATACGCCCGGCGAACGGTGCAGCTGAGAAACGACAACTCGCTCAGCGCCATTGATGACAAAGGTTCCTTTCGGAGTCATATAAGGAATCGGTCCCAAATACACGTCCTGAATCACCGTGTCAAAGTCTTCGTGATCGGGGTCTGTACAATAAAGCTTCAATTTGGCTTTCAAGGGAACACTATAAGTCAATCCACGTTCCAGACAATCATCAATGGTATAGTGAGGCGGATCGATATAGTAGTCAAGGAACTCGAGCACGAAGTTGTTGCGTGTATCAGCAATCGGGAAATTTTCCGCAAAAACCTTATACAAGCCATCGTTTTTTCGTTTTTCGGGCGGGGTATCTAACTGTAAAAAGTCATGGAAAGACTTCAACTGCACTTCCAGAAAATCCGGATAGTTCATCGGATTCTTTACGGAAGCAAAATTAATTCGTTGATTTTGAGTTTCTGAAGACATCTGTATGAAGTTTTTATAAAATATTTTCAGCCAGACAATGAATAAATATCCGGCGAACTTAATATAGACACAAAAAGGTTAAGAATCCCCGAACAGGGAGATTCTTAACCGAAGTACCTGACTAACAGGCTAATGTTATTTAAGTTCGATTTCTGCTCCAGCTTCTTCCAAAGTCTTCTTCAAGGATTCAGCTTCGTCTTTAGCCAAACCTTCTTTCAAAGTGCTGGGAGCACCGTCAACCAAGTCTTTAGCTTCCTTCAAGCCAAGACCGCAAGCTTCCTTCACAGCCTTAACAACCTGCAGTTTAGCTGCACCTGCGCTCTTCAAAACAACATCAAATGAAGTTTTTTCTTCAGCAGCAGCTGCACCAGCAGCAGCAGGACCAGCAGCAACAGCTACGGCTGCAGCAGCAGGTTCAATACCATATTCTTCTTTCAGGATAGTTGCAAGTTCATTAACTTCTTTTACTGTCAAGTTAACTAATTGTTCTGCAAAAGCTTTCAAATCTGCCATTTTTGTATGAATTTAATTGTTTGTTACTTTTTAATAATTAATGGTTTGAGTGTTTTCAGTTCAAGCACAACGCATCATTCCGCACGTTCGGCCAAAGTCTGAAGAACTCCATGAATGGTGTTTCCACCAGACTGAAGAGCTGAGATGACATTCTTTGCCGGAGATTGCAGCAAAGCCACGATTTCGGCAATAACCTCGTCCTTGCTCTTGATAGTCGCGAGAGCTTCCAGTTGTTCAGCACCCACATAGAAGCCTTCTTCTGCATAAGCAGCCTTCAGAGAAGGAACTCCTTCTTTATATTCTTTCAACAGTTTTGCCGGAGCATTAGCTGTTTCACAGAACATTACAGAAGTCGTACCTTTCAAGGAATCGAACAACGGTGAATAATCAACATCCAAGCTCATCAAAGCCTTGTGAAGCAATGAATTCTTCACAACTACCAGCTTAATACCAGCATTAAAACATTTCCGGCGGAGCTCGCTTGTTGCAGCTGCATTCATTGCAGTCGTGTCAACCAGGTAGAAATGTCCATACTGCTTAACAGCATCAGCCAACTGGCTGATAACAACGCCTTTATCTTCCTTTCTCATGATTTCCTCCTGCTTTAAATTGTTTCGTCTACAGTTTTAGGGTCTACTTTAATTCCCTTACTCATAGTACTTGAAAGATAAATGCTCTTGATATAAGTACCTTTAGCTGCAGCAGGTTTCAGTTTAATGATAGTAGCAATAAATTCTTTGGCATTATCACGAATCTGATCAGCAGTGAAAGAAACTTTTCCGATTGAAGTGTGAACGATACCGCTCTTGTCAACCTTAAAGTCAATCTTACCCTGCTTAACCTCTTTAACAGCCTTAGCCACGTCCATAGTTACGGTACCGCTCTTCGGGTTAGGCATCAATCCGCGAGGACCGAGAATACGGCCGAGAGCACCGATTTTACCCATAATAGACGGCATTGTGATGATAACATCAACGTCAGTCCATCCACCTTTGATCTTTTCAATATATTCGTCAAGACCTACATAGTCAGCACCGGCTTCCTTAGCAGCAGCTTCAGCGTCAGATGTACACAAAGCGAGCACACGAACTTGCTTACCAGTTCCGTGAGGAAGAGCAACTACGCCTCTCACCATCTGGTTAGCTTTACGAGGGTCAACTCCCAAGCGCACGTCTATATCTACCGAAGCGTCGAATTTAGTAAAAGTAATTTCTTTTACCAAATTAGCAGCTTCTTTAAGTGAGTATGCTTTCCCTGCTTCAATCTTACCTGCAGCCAACTTTTGATTTTTTGTCAGTTTACCCATTGTCAATTGAAGTTAATTAATTATTACCCGGGAAGTCACCTTTTACAGCGATACCCATACTTCTAGCTGTTCCTGCCACCATTGACATGGCAGCTTCGATAGTAAAGCAGTTCAAGTCAACCATCTTATCTTGAGCAATAGCGCGAATCTGATCCCATGTCAGTTCAGCAACCTTCTTGCGGTTAGGTTCAGCGGAACCGCTCTTAATCTTGGCAGCCTCGAGCAACTGGATAGCTACAGGAGGAGTCTTGATGATAAAATCGAAAGACTTGTCTGAGTAGTAGGTAATGATTACAGGCAATACCTTGCCCGCCTTGTCCTGGGTTCTGGCGTTGAATTGCTTGCAAAACTCCATGATATTGATACCCTTGGAACCCAAAGCAGGTCCTACGGGAGGAGATGGATTTGCAGCGCCTCCTTTAATCTGTAATTTGATTTGTCCAGCAACTTCTTTAGCCATTTTCTTATGAAATTTTTATATAAGTATTTAACGAAGGGAACTTTGTACGTAACAAATACATCATTCCTTTTCTACATCCGCAAAGCCTAACTCGAGCGGTGTTTTCCGACCGAATATTTTGACCATAACCTTCAGCTTGCGCTTTTCCGTATTCACTTCTTCAATGAGGCCACTGAATCCGCTGAACGGACCGACGCTAACTTTCACTGTTTCTCCAACGGTATAAGGAATATTGATTTCCTCTCCGCTTTCCTGCAGTTCATCTACCGTACCCAGAATCCGACTTACTTCCGATTGCCTGAGGGGGACTGGATGATCCATTCCTCCAAGGAAACCGATCACGTTCGGTGTATTCCTCAAATGATGGGCAACTTCACCCACCAAAGCGGCCTCCACCAAAACATAACCAGGGAGATAAGTTCTCTCCTTCACAATTCTTTTGCCATTGCGAACCTGATAGATCTTTTCGGTCGGAATCAATACCTGAGATACATAGTCACCAAGGTTACCGTGCTTGATATCAGCATCAAGATACTCTTTCACCTTGCTTTCCTTACCACTTACGGCACGCAGCACGTACCATTTCTTTTCAATCTCAGACATCTTAAAAACTTATTAATAGTGCGGATAGATAACGTCCTCCATAAGGAACTGGAAGGCAGAATCCATTATAAAAACAACGAGTGCAATGAGAAGGGAAGCTGTCAAAACAACCACTGCACTACTTGAAAGCTGCGAACGGTTAGGCCATGAAACTTTATGGACCAGTTCGTCATAAGATTCTTTGCAATACTTCGTTATCTTTGTAAACATATTCTTTTAATTTTAGCACGGGAAGAGAGGCTCGAACTCCCGACACTCGGTTTTGGAGACCGATGCTCTACCAACTGAGCTATTCCCGTAAAAATAGTTCCCGAAAACGAATCCGGGAACTATCGTATCATTCGGTTAAACAACCATTCAATTTATTAGTCAAGGATTTCAGTAATCTGACCAGCACCTACTGTACGTCCACCTTCACGGATAGCGAAACGCAGACCTACGTTCAATGCAACCGGGTAGATCAAATCTACAGTGATAGTTACGTTATCACCCGGCATTACCATGTCTGTTCCTTCCGGCAAAGAGATTTCACCTGTACAGTCCATAGTACGCAGATAGAACTGAGGACGGTAGTGGTTGTGGAACGGAGTGTGACGGCCACCTTCTTCTTTCTTCAGGATATAAACCTCAGCTTTGAACTTAGAGTGAGCTTTAACCTGTCCCGGATGGCACAGAATCATACCACGCTTGATTTCGTTCTTGTCGATACCACGGAGCAACAGACCTACGTTATCACCAGCTTCGCCTTCGTCCAAAATCTTACGGAACATTTCAACGCCAGTTACAACAGACTTCTTGTCTTCGCCCAAGCCCAGGATTTCAACTTCATCACCAACCTTTACACGGCCAGCTTCGATACGACCTGTAGCAACAGTACCACGACCAGTAATTGAGAATACGTCTTCAACCGGCATCAAGAACGGTTTGTCTACATCACGCGGAGGCAGAGGAATCCAGTTATCAACAGCATCCATCAGTTCGATAACCTTGTCTTCCCATTCCTTAACACCATTCAATGCACCCAGAGCAGAACCGCGGATAATCGGAGTGTTGTCACCATCATAGTCATAGAAAGAAAGCAATTCACGCATTTCCATTTCTACCAGTTCCAACATTTCCTCATCGTCAACCATATCACACTTGTTCAAGAATACAACCAAGCGCGGTACGTTTACCTGACGAGCCAACAGAATATGTTCACGAGTCTGAGGCATCGGACCATCAGTTGCAGCAACTACAATGATCGCACCATCCATCTGAGCAGCACCAGTAACCATGTTCTTTACATAGTCAGCGTGTCCCGGACAGTCAACGTGAGCATAGTGACGATTAGCAGTTTCATACTCTACGTGAGAAGTATTGATGGTGATACCACGTTCCTTTTCTTCGGGAGCGTTGTCAATCTGATCGAAAGACTTGATTTCGTCAGCTTTAGTGAAACCTCTTTCTGCCAATACCTTAGTAATAGCGGCAGTCAAAGTTGTCTTACCGTGGTCTACGTGACCAATCGTACCAATGTTCACATGCGGTTTGGTGCGTTCAAATTTCTCTTTAGCCATAGCTTTACTTATTTTTATTTGATTAATAATCAGCTTTACAAATCCACGAGCTGTTACCGGGACTTGAACCCGGGACCTCTTCCTTACCAAGGAAGTGCTCTACCGCTGAGCTATAACAGCAAAAAAAAGAAGAAGAAAAAGAGCGGAAGACGGGACTCAAACCCGCGACCCTCAGCTTGGAAGGCTAATGCTCTATCAACTGAGCTACTTCCGCAAATTCAAGTGGGCAAAGATGGATTCGAACCACCGAAGGCGTAAGCCAGCAGATTTACAGTCTGCCCCATTTGGCCACTCTGGTATTTGCCCCACTCTCAAAGAACATCCGGCATTGAAACACCTTTTGTTTCCTCTTCTTGTTGAGCCTCTTGTCGGATTCGAACCAACGACCCCGAGATTACAAATCACGTGCTCTGGCCAACTGAGCTAAAGAGGCTTGATTTTTAAAATTTTGCAGCCGCCTTTCACGACTTAGCGGCTGCAAAGTTAGGTATTATTTTTTAATCACAAAACATTTTCGTGACTTTTTTACTTACCCTGCTGTTTTTCTTTCGCTTTCAGCAATTGCTTAGACAGTGCATCCATGCACACATCTATCGATTCTTCGAATGTATCACTTACTTTTTCTGCGTAAAACTCTGAATTGAGCGCCAAGACACGCACTCCGGCCTCCTTGTTCATAGCCGTTTCAGGTTTCACAACTTTCAAAGACACCTCTACTTTCTTTATATTATCGCAAAATCTCTCGAGCTTTTCCGCCTTCTTCTGAATAAAGGCTTCCAGTTTTTCAGACGCATCGAAATGAATGGATTGAATTCTTACTTCCATAATTACCTCCTCTTTCTTTAGGCTCTGGGATGAGCTTGTTTATAAACTTTTTTTAATTCTTCAAAAGTCGTATGCGTATAGACCTCCGTAGTGGTCAGGCTCTCATGTCCCAGCAACTCCTTCACCGCTTCCAAGTTGGCTTGATTGTTCAGCATGGAAGTAGCAAAGGTATGCCTAAGCACATGCGGGCTCCTTTTCTTCAACGTTACAACTTTCGACAGGTTCCGTTTCACTATAAGCCTCACCGTTCCAGGAAGCATTGCCCTTCCGTCCTTACGGACAAAAAAAGCCTCACATTTCCCGTCACAGCTTTCGTTCCTCGCCTCCACATAGGCTTTCATATCTTCCCTCAGCTCCTCACCGAAAGGGATCAGCCTTTGCTTGTTTCTCTTTCCAGTCACCTTTATCACTCCCGCCGAGAAATCCACGTCCTTGTCAGCCAGCCCCACAAGTTCAGACAACCGCATCCCCGTCGAATAGAACATCTCTATAATCATACGGTCACGCACTCCTAAAAAGCCTTCGCCGAAATCCGTTTCATCAAGCAAACGGGCCATATCGGCTTCTTTCACAAAAACGGGAAGCGGCTTCCTCTTTTTAGGACCGGCAATCTTCAGCATAGGGTCAACACTGACAACGCCTTTCCTCAGCAAATAATGATAAAAAGACCGCAACGAACTCAGCTTTCTGTTCACTGAAGAAGCCGTATAGCCTGCATCCATCAGCGAAACCACCCAATTGCGGATAACATCAGCATCCACCGTCCGGTAGTCCAGAGCCTCGTCCATGTTTTTAAAGAACTCCTCAAACTTAACCAAATCCGTACCATACGAAAGCACCGTATAGTCCGAATAGTTCCGTTCATAGCGGAGATACCTTAAAAAAGATTCTTTCAGCATAGAAACATCGCTTATATTCAGCAACGAATATATGAAAAAGAATTCAATAATTCAAGAATTTTGCGGAATTATTATTCTTCGTTCTGACGCATTTTTTGTACATAGATGGCATGTTCCATCTTAAGTCTCTTTTTAACAGACGGTTTGTCGTACTGCTGTCTGTTTCTCAGTTCTTTAATTACACCTGTTTTTTCAAATTTTCTTTTGAATTTCTTCAGCGCCTTTTCAATGTTTTCGCCTTCTTTTACTGGTACAATAATCATGTTTTTTAAAATTAAAGATATGTTGTTATTAAATATTTCCGGCAGTTAATCGCGGCGCAAAATTACACATACTTTCTTTATCCACAAAACTTTCCGGCATATTTTATAAAAAATCACACAGAAATGCTAACTTTGTATACCTTAATACATTAAAAACAGTTACACATCATGAAACATATCATTACAGAGCGTGTCGCCGCCTTGAGAAAAGTCATGCTGTCGCAGCACGTCGACGCTTTCATTGTGCCGAGCACCGACCCTCATTCGGGAGAGTACGTACCTGCCCATTGGGAATGCAGGAAATGGATATCAGGCTTTACCGGCTCAGCAGGGACGGCGGTCATCACCGCAGACCAATGCGGGCTATGGACTGATTCGCGTTATTTTTTGCAGGCTGAAGAACAATTGGAGGGCACAGAATATACCTTATTTAAAGACCGGCTGCCAGAAACTCCGTCCATCCCTCAGTGGCTGGGTTCGCAGCTCCCGCCCCACGGACGCATCGGGATTGACGGTACTGTAAATACGCTGGACGAAACCGAAATGCTGAAATCTGCAGTCGCAGCATATGGTCTGGAAGTCGTTTCCATTCCCGATCCTTTTGAGGCCCTATGGACCGACCGCCCATCCATACCCTTGAACCGCCCCTTCATCCTGCCTTTGTGCTATGCCGGCGAATCATGCCAGAGCAAGCTGGCAAGAATACGCGAAAGCATACACGGCAACGGCGCAGAAGGAGTGCTTCTTTCAGCACTCGACGAAATAGCCTGGACGCTCAACCTGAGAGGGGACGACGTACATTGCAACCCGGTCTTTGTAAGCTACCTGCTTATCACCGCCAATGATGCCACATTGTTCATACACCCCCAAAAGCTCACCGAAGAAACGCGCCAATACCTTGCCGCCAACAATATCAACACCCAAGACTACAATCAGGTTACAGAAGCGCTGCTGAACTATAAAGGACGAAACATCCAGATTTCTGATTCTGCCAACTATGCGCTCTATCAAGCAGCATCCGCCTGTACAACCGTCACCCGAAAGCCATCACCGGCACTTTGCCTGAAGGCAATCAAAAACGAAACAGAGATCGAGGGATTCCGCTCAGCCATGAAACGCGACGGAGCTGCTATGGTCAAATTCCTCATATGGCTGAAAAACGCCGTAAGAAACGGAGAGGAAACAGAAAAGAGCATCGACCGGAAGCTGTTTGAGTTCCGCGCACAGCAGGATTTGTTTAAAGGCATCAGTTTTGATACCATTGCAGGCTATCAAGAACATGGAGCCATCGTACATTATGAGGCAACCGAGGAATCGGCCTCTACACTGAAACCCGAAGGACTGCTATTGCTGGACAGCGGGGCGCAATACCTGGACGGAACAACCGATATCACACGGACAATCGCACTTGGACCGGTTACAGAAGAACAGAAAAAGGACTACACGCTGGTATTGAAAGGCTTCATCTCCTTGTCGATGGCTGAATTCCCGTACGGAACCTGCGGCACGCAACTGGATGCCTTTGCCCGCCAGTTCATGTGGAAGGCAGGCATCAACTACGGACATGGCACGGGGCATGGAGTCGGACATTTTCTGAACGTCCATGAAGGACCGCACCAATTCCGCATGAATCATGTGCCGGCTCTTCTGCTGCCCGGCATGACCATAACGAACGAACCGGGAATCTATAAAGCGGGACGCCACGGAGTGCGGACGGAAAACACCATGCTCATCGTGCAAAGCCAGCACACGGAGTTTGGAGATTTCTACAAGTTCGAACCGCTCACCCTCTGCCCCATTGACAAAGAGGCGATTCATGCCGAAATGCTGACAGACGAAGAAAAAGGATGGCTGAACAAGTATCACCGGCAGGTTTACGAGCTGCTCTGCCCTATGCTGAACGCAGAAGAACAGGCATGGCTGAAACAGGCAACAAGTGCGATATAATTCACAGTTCAAATAACTTTCAACCGGAAAAGAATAAAATGGCTTTAATAAAATCTGTAAGGGGATTCACCCCACAAATCGGAGAGAACTGCTATCTGGCAGAGAACGCTACGATCATCGGAGATGTGATTATCGGAGACCAATGCAGCATCTGGTTCAACGCCGTACTGCGAGGAGATGTCAATTCCATCCGAATCGGCAACCGCGTAAACATACAGGACGGAACGGTGCTTCACACCTTATTCGAGAAGTCTACCGTTGAACTGGGAGATGACGTTTCCATCGGACACAATGTCACCCTCCACGGTGCGCACGTAGGCAACAATGCGCTTATAGGCATGGGAGCCACGCTGCTCGACAACGCCGTTGTGGGTGAAGGAGCCATTGTAGCCGCCGGCGCATTGGTTCTCGCAAACACAATCATCGAACCATACACGCTTTGGGGAGGGGTGCCGGCGCATTTCATCAAGAAAATAGACCCGGAACAAAGCAAAACGCTCAACCAACGCACGGCCCACAATTATCTGACCTACGCCGCCTGGTTTAAAGAAGATAAATGACGCCATGCTCTCCCCGAAACAGCCAAGCCGCTGAGGACGGACGGGCAAATCCCGGAACTTCTCGCGGCTTTGGCATTTAAACTCACAGCAAAGAGAGCAGTTCTTCTACATCCTCTTCGCGCGTAGCCCAACTGGTAGCAATGCGGACAACCGTATGATCAGCATCTGCCTTTTCCCAGATGCCGAAACTGACATGTCCGGACAACGCAGAAAGACGGCTGTTTTCAAGCACCACAAACAATTGATTGCTTTGAGGGACCGCATAAAACCGATATCCTTTCTTTTCCAGGCAGGCTGCAATGCGGTCGGCCATCTCGATGCCGTGACGGGCAATCTTCAGATACAGTCCGTCCGTAAACAATGTATCAAACTGCAGGCCGAGCAAACGCCCTTTTGCCAAGAGCACGCCACGCTGCTTGATGATCGTATTGAACTGCTTCACGAAGCCCGGGCGGGGAATCACCACCGCTTCGCCAAACAAGGCTCCCACTTTGGTACCTCCTATATAGAAAATATCACACAAAGACGCAATGGCTTCGAGCGTCACATCTGTTCCATGAGCGGCCAAGCCATAACTCAAACGCGCGCCGTCAAGAAACAAGGGAATATGACGCTTGCGGCATACGGACGACAACGCCTTCAGTTCGTCCAGACGATAAAGCGTTCCGTATTCTGTAGGATGTGAAATATACACCATGCCCGGAGCCACCATGTGGTCCCAGCTCGGATCGGCATAGAAATCACTCACATAACGGTCTACCTCCGCCGCATCCAGTTTTCCTTCATGCGAGGGAAGTGCAAGTACTTTATGTCCTCCCGCTTCAATGGCACCTGCTTCATGCACATTGATATGACCTGTAACGGCTGCAATCACTCCTTCATACGGACGGAGAATGGCTGTAATCGTAGTAGCATTGGTCTGAGTACCCCCTACAAGAAAATGCACCTCAGCCTCAGGACATCCGCATGCCTCACGGATTCTCCTCCGGGCCGACTCACAATATGCATCAGTCCCGTAACCTGGTGTTTTCTCCATATTGGTCCTGATCAGACGCTCCATAATAAGGGGATGTGCCCCTTCCATATAATCACTGTCAAAATACTGCATATATCCTTTTATTGGTTACAACAAATTCAGTTTTTTCGCTATTGCCACAGCATTGACGGAATTTCCGGCATGCAACTTCCGCAAAATATTCTGCCGGTGACGACTCACCGTATGAATGCTGACAGAAAGTGTGCCGGCTATCTCCTTGCTCGATTTTCCCTGCCCGATCAGTCCCAGTACCTCACACTCCCTTTTTGACAACAACGTCCCGCACGATTGCCGTCCGATATCAATCTGCTCTCCTGTCAGAGAGTCTATAATCACGTCCGGATGTTCGTCACGGCACAAAGTATACAGACACAAGGCGAACGCGACATTCCCCGAAGAATCTTCTATATAAAACATCCGATGACAGACCTGCACTTCACCGCCCGACGCATTCTTCATCTTCAGACGCGACATCAGAAAGTAACGGGTACGCACATCAGGAGAAAGAGACTTCCGGAAATGAAAAAAACGAAGTTCCTGTACGTGCTTTTTCATCAGGTCACCGGGACTCATCCGCTCGAAAATCTCTTTTTCCCAGATGGAGTCCGTCTCCAGGAAGGTGCCACGGGAAGCCATACCCAGCATCTCACCCATACCTCCGTAATAAATACAGCTTCGGTCCGACCTCATGTCGCTCAATACAGCCACAGCATTCTCCATCTCCGCATACATCCGGGCAATCCGCCTGCAACGGCCGGATATGTCCGAAGAGTTTTCCACGTCTTCAAAATCCTGCACCAGCAAATTCCGGTTGAGTTCCTGCAAAGTATCATTCATGGCATGCGCTACAAAAATGGTTATTAATAAGCATTGACCCGTTTATCTGAAGGCAATATCTTTGCAAAGATAAAAAATATATCACCATCATAAATTCTTACAGACAAATGAAAACACTTATTCTTACACTTTTCACACTGGGTACGTTAGGCCTGCAGGCACAGACCCTCGAGAAGATGCAATGGTTCAACGAACCTGAGCAATGGGAAATAAACGGAAAAACACTTAACATGTCGGTCACCCCGCACAGTGACTACTGGCGTATCTCGCACTATGGATTTACCGTAGACGATGCTCCTTTCTATTATACCACCTACGGAGGAGAGTTTGAGGTAAAGGTAAAGATTACGGGAGACTATAAGGTGCGCTTTGACCAGGCCGGTCTGATGCTCCGCATCGACAAGGAAAACTACATCAAGGCGGGGATCGAGTTCGTAGACGGCAAATACAACCTGAGTACAGTCGTCACCCACCATACCAGCGACTGGAGCGTCATCTCACTTGACAAAGCCGTTCCTTACGTCTGGATCAAAGCTGTACGCCGGAAAGATGCCGTCGAAGTATTCTATTCTTTTGACGACAAAACCTATACCATGATGCGCAACGCATGGATGCCGGACAACACACCGATGATGGTCGGCCTGATGGGAGCCTGTCCCGACGGAGAAGGATTCAATGTCACTTTCGAAGGATTCAAGGTGACTCATCTGCCTGACATGCGGCGGATGGAATGGCTGAAAAAGAACGCGGAGCATTAATATTATGTGAGTCATGCAAATCTTTTTCCGAGAATCCGCATGACTCACATCACTTTTTCAATTTCCTTGCACATTGTACACACTCCAGCCTTTTCACCGGAGATACAGCTGTTGACAGTGCCACAAAAAAAATCCGTTTTTATTTGGTTTATAAAATAAACTTATTTATCTTTGCTGCAAAAGAACAGGCAATGACGCGCGGTGCCTGTTTTTTTAGACATAGATAGTTTATAAAATAAACCAATTAAAAAAGTAAAGATTATGGAAGACAGAAAAATCAACGAACGGGAAAGTCTGGAACTCATATCCGACATGATCAGAAAGACAAAGAAGGGAACCACCATGAAGAAGGACTACAACACCTTCCTCATATACGGCTATACCGCCCTGATTACCGCAATAATCACATGGGTAACCGTACATTTCACCGGAAGAGGAGAAGCCATGTTCACATGGTTTGCCATGTTCATACCTTATATTGCCAACACCTTCTTCCGCAAAAGTTCCAAACCTGAAGTGACAACCTATATCGACAGCATGCTGGGCAATATATGGAAAGTTATCGGGAGCATGTTCATATTCACGGTAATCGCAATTGTGCTCATCGGAGTCCTCACCCATGTCATGAACTTCTCGATAATGATGCCGCTTTCGCTCATCTATGCCGGCATAGGCACATCCATGACAGGGCTTGTGATAAAGGAGAAGGCCTTTATCTGGACACCTCTCGCAGGATTGCTTGCCGCCGTATACATGCTCACGGAAGGCTGGTGCCACAATTTCTGGAACATCCTTTTCGGGATGTCATTTCTTGTATTCATGATCATACCGGCGCATATAGCCAGAAACAAAATCAAAGAATAACAATATGAGAGAGCTTGACCCATTGCTGCACTCCCAGCTGCGCCTTGCCGTGGTGTCGCTCCTGCTTTCCGTTGAAGAGGCTGACTTCAGCTATCTCAAGGACAAGACACAGGCCACCTCCGGCAATCTGAGCGTGCAGATAGACAAATTGTCTGAGGCCGGATACATCGAAGTGAGGAAAGAGATAATCGGAAAGAAACCGCGCACATCGTGCCGCCTGACCGACAAGGGCAGGGATGCGCTGAACGAATACGTAAGTACGCTGAAAGAATATCTCGGAGGAATGCTGGACAAATGACAAGAGAAACGGACACCGCGCAGGCACGGAAACCGGACTTTTACGGCTCCGTACCTGCGTGCGTCCGGCCAGCCTCCAGCATCAGTCCCACGCCTTTCACCGTCTTCAGACGAACATCGGGATCGCCCGAAAACATCTTGCGGAGGCGGGACACGAAGACATCGAGGCTGCGCGAAGCAAAATAGTCGTCTTCGGTATCCCAAAGGCGGGAGAGTATCACCTCGCGCCGCACCACATGCCCCTGTCCCTCACAAAGAATCCGGAGCAGACCGGACTCACGGACGGTCAGTTCCCGGTCGGGCTGACCCTCCTGATGCAACACGCTGCGCTCTGCATCAAACACATACGACTTGCCGATCCGGAAGAAAGTATCCGCACGCTCCGGCTCCCTTGCATGAGTCAGCCTCAGCAGAGCCTTGATGTGTGCGTCCAGCTCTTCGGGAAGAAAGGGCTTCTTCACATAGTTGTTCACTCCGATTTCATACCCTTTCACCACATCCTTGGGCGACACACGGCCCGAAGTGAACAGAATCGGGATGCACGCATCGGACTCACGGATGCGGCGCACCATTTCATATCCGTCCATCACCGGCATTTCAATGTCGGAAACAATCACTTCCGGCTTCCAGCTTTTCCACTTCCGGATTCCTTCCTGCCCGTCGGAAGCGGTTTCCACCTCATAGCCGCCTATCATGTCTTCCAGTCCGCCTTTAATGATGTAGCACAGATTGGCATCGTCTTCCACTAACAAAACCTTGGTCATAGTTGTCATTTTTTTATCTTTTCCCGACACCTCAAGCGTATCACTCCAGTGAAGAGATCGTATCACTAGAGTGAAGAGATCGCATCACTTCAGTGAAGCAATCGTATCACTGGAGTGATACGATAAAGACAACGGGACATTCACTCATTCTTGTCCGATAATTCTTCCTCTCCCGACGGCAGATAAAGCGAAAACAGGCTGTATTCTCCTTCAATGCTTTCCACCTCTACCCGTCCGCCATGTGCCTCCGCCACACGGAGCACATAATTGAGTCCCAGGCCGAAGCCCGGCGCACCTCCGTTCCGGCTCCGCACCGCGGCCGAAGCGCGTTCGTACTTCTCGAATATCCTGGCCTGTTCCTTGAACGGAATGCCGAATCCGTTATCCCGTATGCCGATGCGGACCATGCCGTCCGACGCCTCTGAAGTGAAGCAGATTTCCACCTGCCCTCCCGAGTATTTCACGGCATTGTCTATCAGGTTGCTCAACGCCTCTTTCAGAACATTCTTTTATCCCGAATCGATACAGATTTTAGCAGCTTTATATGAGTTTCTTAATGTTTTTTCTTAACTTTGTTCGTGCAACCTGCATATCGCCAAGCGGATTGTCGAATTTTTGAGAATAAGGAGCGTTATGTCTGCATCTTGCAAGTGCGAAGCCTGAGAAACTTGCCACGAAAATCAACAAGAAGTCGGCGTAGCAGTTCCCACGTCATAGCGTGGGCTGCTATTACCATATCTGTTGATTTAGGTTTTCTCAGGGCCTGCACTTTAAGACGTGGTTCATAGCAGTGCCACGTTTCCGTTTTTATAACCTGTCCTTTGGGTACTGAAGAACAACGAAAAACACTTCGATTATGAAAAAGATTTTATTACTTGCCATGCTACTCGTATTTTCGTTCGCTGTTCATGCACAAAAAGACGTGACCAAGTTCCTCGGCATTCCCATTGACGGAACGAAATCGGAAATGATAAAGAAACTGAAAGAGAAAGGGTTCACTGAGAGTGTGCTTGGTGACGATGTGCTGGAAGGTGAATTTAACGGAGTGGATGTCTATATATATATATTGGAACAAATAATAATAAAGTATGGCGAATTGCTGTTGCTGATGCTTACCCAAGAGATGAAACGAATATTCGAATAAGGTTCAATAAACTTTGCAGTCAGTTTGAACGTAATAAAAAGTATTTTGAAGCGAACATAAATAGTTCTGCTTATATAGACTATACAATACCTGACGATGAAGATATATCTTATGAAATGAAAGTTAACAAAAAACGATATGAAGCTCTTTATACTCAATTGCCGGATTCAGCATTTGTTGCTCAACAATTATTATCAAGATATGAAAAATCGCGATGGGATAGTATTCCTCCAAAATTGCAAGAGTCACTTTTTAATTTAGAAAAATCTGCACAAACAGTAATTGCTTCCATTAATAAGAGTGTTTGGTTTACAATTTCTGAGCATCCCTTGGGAGAATATTTCATTATTATGTATTATGATAATGAATACAACAGAGCCCAAGGGGAAGACTTGTAATTATATTAACTATTCCGGTCTTGCAGAATCGCCAGCAGGGCGATGAAGGCTATCCAGCGGATATATTTTACATCTTTCATAAGCAAATCTCCATTAACGTTACGTTAACCTTGGCCTTAACATAGAAAGCGGAAAGGGCTTCCTACATTTGCAGCATCAAAGGTAAAGAAATAAATCAAAAACATACAGACATGAAAACATCTTTTTTGCTTGGCATTTTGCTTGCTGCAGGAGCCGGAACGGATCTTTCCGCACAGACTCTCACGGGCAAGGTTACCGACATGGCACAAAAACCGGTGGATGCGGCTACCGTGATACTCCAGCTCGCCGACTCTACGTTTGCCGATGCCGCTATCACCGACACGGCGGGAGTGTTCAGCTTCAATGCCTGCCCGGAACATTACCGCCTCATCGTGCAGCACATGCTCTATCAGACGATGGAACGGGAAGGAAGCGGTGAAGATGCAGGCACATTCACTCTCACACCGAAAGACTATGCGCTGGAAGAAGTGGTGGTGAAAGGGGAACGCCCGCTGGTGAAGGTGGAAGGAAGCAGGCTGACCTACGACATGCCCCGGCTGACCGCAAACCGCCTCGTAACCAATGCCTACGAAGCGCTTCTCCAGCTTCCGGGGGTGATGGAGAAGGACGGATTGCCCAGCCTTGCCGGAACCGGAAGCCTCAGCATCGTATTGAACGGAAAGCCTTCGTCAATGACCGAAGAACAATTGATTTCTCTCTTAAAGAGTATGCCGGCCTCGCGCGTGGAACGGGCGGAGGTGATGTACAGCGCTCCTCCCCAATACCATGTGCGCGGAGCCGCCATCAACCTCGTGCTGAAAGGCTACAAGGCAGGCGAAGGAGGACTGCAAGGGGAAGTGAACGGGAGCTATATCAAAAAGGACGCAGCCGGAGGAAACGGCGGAGCGGCACTGACCTGGCTCTCGGAGAAATGGGACGCAGACGTGATGTACAATCTCAAGGATGAGTATGTCCGCCAGGGATTCGACTTCTCGGCCTTGCACACGGTGAAGGACAAAACGCACGACATCCGCCTTTCGGACAACGGGGAAATACGGAACCTCACCCACACCTTCCGTGCGGGAGCCACCTACAGGCCGGACGAGAAGAACAGTATCAGCCTGAGCTACACGGGGAGCATCAGTCCGGACCGAAAATCATACATGAACGCATGGGGAAACGTGACAGACTCACACAATGACAAGCGGAGCGATGTCCGGCTCCACAATGCTTCGCTGAACTACACTTCAGGATTCGGGCTGAGTGCCGGAGCTGACTATACCTATTATAGGAACAAAGACTCGCAGAACTTTTCCGATACGGATGCCGGAGGAAACACCACTGCCTTCAGAAGCGATTCGCGCCAGCGCATCGACCGGTGGAAAGTGTATGCCGACCAGAGCCATGCGCTCCCCGAAGCATGGAAGCTGAACTACGGAGTTGCATTCACCTATGTGAGCGACCGGAATTCGCAGCTTTATGACCTTCCCGAAATGACCGGACTGAACAACGAGAGCCGCATCGACGAATATACCTATAATCTGTATGCCGGATTCGAAAAGGCTTTCAATCCGCAATGGAGCCTCAGCGTATCGGCCGCGGTAGAGTATTACAGGATGACGGACTACAAGAAATGGGCGGTCTATCCCAACCTTTCGCTCAACTACATGGCTTCTGCCTCACACGTTCTCCAGCTATCGTTCAGCTCAGACAAGACCTATCCGGACTACTGGACACTGAGCGGCACAACCAGTTACCTGAACGGATACCAAGTCTCTGAAGGCAACGCATACCTGCGTCCCTATGCCGACTATACCGCTTCCCTGACCTATATAATGAAAAGCAAATACATCTTCCAGGCGTCATACAGCTATGTGCCCGACTATTTCATGCAGATGACTTATCTTGACTCCGACGAACTGAGGGCCGTATATAACTTCCAGAACTGGGACTTCATCAAGCTGCTGACCTTGACCGCCGTCATTCCGTTCAAGGCCGGCGCATGGTGGGACAGCCGCCTGACGCTGAACGCGCAACTGAAACACGACAAGGCAAGCCATTATTATGATGCGCCTTTCGACAACAGGCGATGGGCTGGCATCGGACAATGGACAAACACCTTTACGCTGAGCCGACATCCGGACATCCGGCTGGAAATCTCGGCATTCGGACAGACAGGCATCATACAGGGAAGCTACCGCAGCGGTGCCATCGGCTATGTGGATGCCGCCTTGCGCTATACGTTCGCAGGTGACAAGGCGATGATTCAGGTGAAGGGCACCGACCTCTTCAACGGATTGAACCACATCGACATCAGATCACGCAACGGCAGCCAGCATTTCGACATGAATGTAAGGAGCTACGCGCAAAGCTTCTCCGTAGCATTCAGCTACAAGTTTGGAGGCTACAAAAAGAAAGCCACAAAGGATATAGACACTTCCCGCTTCGGGATGTAGACACCGGCCCTCAAAGGCGCGACGCACGGAACGTGCTGCATAAAGCGGCAGAATCATTCCGCCTTCGCGCCTTTGCGCTCAAAAAGAGCGAGAAACTGGAAAAACTTTCTTATATTTGTCCCGTTCACTAAACGAAAGAAATTATGAAAAAGATTTTTTCCGCTTTAATGCTTATGGCTTGCCTCTGCCTGGCCATGCCGGCACAAGCCCAGTTAAAGTTCGGTGTAAAGGCCGGTCTGAATGTATCGAAAGTATCCATATCAAAAGAAGTGTTCAATCCGGACAACCGGACAGGATTCTTTATCGGTCCCACAGCTGATGTCACCCTGCCGCTGCTCGGCCTTGGTCTGGACGCTTCGCTCTTGTACAACCAGTTCGGCATTGATACGGAAGAAGGCTCTACAATGAAGAAGAGCATCGAAATCCCTGTCAACGTGAAATGGAACTTCGGGTTCAGCAGCGTTGTCGGAGCATATGTTGCCGTAGGTCCTCAGTTCGGATTCAACGTAGGGCACAGCTGGTTTAAAGACATCTGCGAGTTCAAGAAAAAGACCACCAGCTTCAACGTTGGCGCAGGACTGAACCTGTTCAGCCACCTCCGCATCGGCGCTAACTACAACTTCGGCCTGAAAGACAACGGAATTATGGTAAAGGACGAATCCGGAAGCATAACCCAGGACGGATTCAAGCACAACACGTGGCAGATATCACTTGCCTACATGTTCTGATTCCACTGAAAAAGAAATTGCATGCAACTCCGTTTATCTGCCGAAACAGGAAGCAGGAAACGGAGTTTCTTTGTATCTTTGCCCTATGAAGAAATATGTCGATGTCATAGTGCCTCTGCCCGTAGCGGGTCAATTCACTTATTCTGTCCCTGAGAGTCTGGCGGAAAAAGTGCAATGGGGAAGCCGTGTCATCGTTCCCTTCGGAGCCAAAAGATATTACACCGGGATTGTAATCCAGACAGACTCCACGCCATCGGCCAATTACGAAATCAAGGAAGTGACCGAAGTGCTCGACAACCATCCTATTCTGCTGAAACACCAATATGAGTTCTGGAAATGGATGGCCGGTTATTACCTCTGCACAACAGGGGATGTCTACAATGCAGCCATTCCTTCCGGCTTGAAGCTGGAGAGCGAAACGCGTGTGGAGGGGAATCCTGAATTCGAGGCGTCCGGACCGTTGCCCGAAAAAGAGCAGAAAGTGCTCGACCTGCTCGCGAACAAAAGCCTGAATATCTCGCAGCTCGAAAAGGCGGCACAGACAAGAAACCTGATGCCTGTCATCAGGTCGCTTCTCGAAAAAGACGCGATACGGATCAAAGAAGAGCTGAAGCTGAACTACAAGCCGCGCACAGAAACCCGGGTCCGCCTGACCGAAAAGATGCGGAACGAAAGAAACATTCATCTGCAACTGGACATGCTGAAACGCGCAACCAGGCAACGAGAGGTGCTGCTGAAGTATCTGGAGTTGTCGGAATGGGAAGAGGGATGCGAACCCAAAGAAGTTTCGCGGGAAAAACTGGCCGAAGCATCAGGAGCTTCATCCGGCATTCTGAACGAACTGACAGCCAAAGGAATCCTTGAAACATACGAACATGAAACCGGAAGACTTGATCTGGAGGCGAAAGAAACAAGTCCGGTAAATGCTCTCAGCCCGATCCAGCAGGCAGCGTTTGACTCCATTCTCCGCTCGTTCGGGCAAAAGGATGTGTGCCTGCTCCATGGAGTAACATCCAGCGGAAAGACAGAAATCTATATCCACCTGATACAAAAGGCTCTTCAAGCAGGAAAACAAGTGCTCTATCTGCTCCCGGAAATCGCACTGACCGCCCAAATCACCGAACGGTTGAGAAGAGTGTTCGGCAGCCGCCTGGGAGTTTATCATTCCAAGTTCCCTGACGCAGAACGAGTGGAAATATGGCAGAAGCAATTATCCGACACTCCTTACGAGGTGATTCTGGGAGTGCGCTCGTCCATATTCCTGCCCTTCAAGCGGCTGGGACTGGTAATCATTGACGAAGAGCACGAAACGTCCTACAAGCAGCAGGATCCGGCTCCCCGCTATCATGCCCGCAATGCCGGAATCATGCTGGCGTCCATGTTCGCCGCCAAGACATTGCTGGGAACCGCCACGCCAAGCATCGAAACCTATTACAATGCCGAACAAGGAAAATACGGACTGGCTGAACTGACAGAACGCCACCGGCAGATCCGGCTTCCGCACATCGAGTTGGTAGACATCAAGGAGCTTGCCCGCAAAAAACGGATGACGGCGCAATTTTCTCCTTTCCTCCTGCAAAAGATAAAAGAAGCCCTGGACAACAAAGAGCAGGTGATTCTCTTTCAGAACCGCCGCGGCTTTGCCCCGATGATTGAATGCCGCACTTGCGGATGGGTGCCCAAATGCAAGAACTGTGACGTGAGCCTGACTTACCACAAAAGGCTGAACCAACTGACCTGCCACTATTGCGGCTATACTTATCAGGTGCCCGAGGCATGTCCGGCCTGCGGAGGGACCGAACTGACCAACCGCGGATTCGGCACCGAGAAAATAGAAGATGATATCCGGCTGCTGTTTCCGGATGCGCGCGTGGCCAGAATGGATCTGGATACCACACGCACCCGGACAGCTTATGAGAAAATCATCGCGGATTTTGAAGACGGAAAGACAGATATCCTGATAGGCACGCAAATGGTGTCAAAAGGACTTGACTTCGACAAAGTAAGCGTGGTGGGCATTCTGAATGCCGACTCCATGCTCAACTACCCCGACTTCCGTTCGTATGAGCGCGCTTTCCAGCTTATGGCCCAAGTGGCAGGAAGGGCAGGAAGAAGGGACAAGCAGGGGCTGGTGGTCTTGCAGACAAAATCACCCGATTTGCCGCTTATCCGGCAGGTGTTGGACAATAACTATCGGCAAATGTATGAAGACCAACTGGCCGAACGGCACCTGTTCAGATACCCGCCCTTCTACCGGCTCATCTATGTATACCTGAAACATCGGAAAGAAGACGTAGTGGAACAGGCGGCTTCGCAGACAGCAGTCTACTTGCGCAACGGGCTGAAAGAAAGGGTGCTCGGTCCGGACAAACCGCCTGTAGCAAGAATACAGACCCTGTTTATCCGGAAAATAGTAATCAAGATAGAACAACAGGCATCAATGAGCAAAGTGAAGAAATACCTGACGGAAGTACAGCAAGCCATTACGGCAGACGAACGCTTCCGTACTGTAAACTTTTATTACGATGCAGACCCTATGTAACTACCGGTGCAGACTCATCTGCTTAAATTATGAACGCTAAAAAAGACAGATATGAAAATCGAGTTAGACGTACATACACACACCATCGCTAGCGGACATGCCTTCAGCACGATTCAGGAAATGGCGCAGGCAGCCGCAGACAAAGGACTGAAACTGCTGGGCATCACAGAGCATTCGCCCGGCATACCGGGAAGCTGTGCTCCTATTTATTTCCGCAACCTTTACATTGTTCCGCGAAACATGTACGGCATCGAACTGATGCTGGGAGCCGAAATCAACATACTCGACACGGAAGGAAATCTCGACTTTGACGAACATTACCTGAACATGCTCGATATCCGTATAGCCGGAATCCATTCGCTCTGCTATACGCCGGGCACTCCCGAAGAAAACACACAGGGGATGATAAACACTATAGCGAATCCTTATATTCACATTATCAGCCATCCGGGGGATGGTACGGCCAAACTGCTGTTTGAACCGATCGTACAGGCTGCAAAAGAGCACCATACCCTGCTTGAAATCAACAACAGCTCACTGCGCCCAAGCCGGCATAAGGTGGAGGCCAGGCCCAACAACCTGGAAATACTCCGCCTGTGCAAACAGTACGAAGTACCGGTTATCTTAGGAAGCGACGCACACATTTCGTTCGATATCGCCACATACAATTTCGCGATGGAACTGGTCAACGAGGCGGAGTTTCCTGAAGAACTGATAATAAACACGGACGTAAAGAAATTCAAAGAGTATCTGAACATGAACAATCAGGTATGACATTCCATTATTCATTATCAATTGCCAATTATTTGCTGCTTACATGAAATATAAAATACTTTTTGTCTGCCTCGGAAACATATGCCGCTCGGCATCTGCAGAAGAGATCATGAGAACGCTCCTCAAGAAGGAAGGACTGGAGAATGAAATCGGAGTAGACTCCGCAGGTATCAGCGGCTACCATGAAGGTGACCTGCCCGATGCAAGAATGCGTGCGCACGCTGCAAGAAGAGGCTATCGCCTGACTCATCGTTCACGCCCTGTACGGACCGACGACTTCTACTATTTCGACCTGATTCTGGGAATGGATGACAGCAACATTGATGCCCTGCGCGAAAAAGCTCCCGACTTTGAAACGGAGAAGAAAATAGGCCGCATGACAGATTTCTGCAAGGTCAAGATCGCTGACCATGTTCCTGATCCTTATTACGGCGGGGCACAGGGCTTCGAAAATGTGCTTGACATCCTCGAAGACGCTTGCCGGGGGCTGCTCGACAAGATAAAAGAAATGCCGGACTGACGATGCCTCTCCGAGTATGCTTAACCATTAATTACTAACGCTTAAATTCCAACTACCCCAAATGATTACTGCTCCATTTGCCAGACCGATGTATATCATGACGAAACCGATAGGTGCCGTCTGCAACCTGGCTTGCGACTATTGCTATTACCTCGAAAAATCCAACCTGTATAAAGACATCTCAAAACACATAATGAGCGATGCGCTGCTGGAGAAATTCATCCGCGAATACATTCAGTCGCAGACAATGCCGCAAGTGCTCTTCACATGGCACGGCGGAGAAACGCTGATGCGTCCGCTGAGCTTCTACAAGCGCGTTATGGAATTGCAGAAAAGATATGCGGAAGGACGGACCATCGACAACTGCATCCAGACAAACGGCACATTGCTGAACGATGAATGGTGCGAATTTTTCCGGACGAACAACTGGCTGGTAGGAGTTTCAATCGACGGTCCGCAGGAGTTCCACGACGAATACCGGAAGAACCGGCAGGGACGTCCTTCGTTTGTCAAAGTAATGCAAGGCATCCGCCTGTTGAACAAGCACGGAGTGGAATGGAACGCACTGGCGGTTGTGAACGACTTCAACGGCGATTATCCGCTTGACTTCTACCATTTCTTCAAAGAAATAAACTGCCGCTATATCCAGTTCACGCCCATCGTAGAAAGAATCAGTCCCCATGCCGACGGCAGACATCTGGCCTCTCCGCTTGAGGAAAACGAGAAGCTGGCCGATTTCTCCATCTCACCCGAACAATGGGGAAACTTTCTCTGCACCATCTTTGACGAATGGGTACGCAACGATGTGGGCAACTATTTCATCCAACTCTTCGATTCAACGCTGGCCAATTGGGTCGGAGAACAGCCGGGAGTATGTACGCTGGGAAAATGGTGCGGTCACGCCGGAGTAATGGAGTTTAACGGAGATATCTATTCGTGCGACCATTTTGTTTTCCCTGAGTTCAAGCTAGGCAACATTCACGAAAAGACGCTGGTAGAAATGATGTACGGGGAAAAGCAGCAGAGATTCGGACGGATGAAACAAGAGGGACTTCCTTCGCAGTGCCGGGAATGCGAATACCTTTTCGCCTGCAACGGGGAATGCCCGAAGAACCGTTTCATGCGGGCTGCTTCCGGAGAACCGGGACTGAACTACCTTTGCAAAGGGTATCATCAGTTTTTTAAACATGCCGCCCCCTACATGGACTACATGAAAAAAGAATATCTGGCACAGCGCGCTCCCGCAAATGTGATGGAAGCCATCAAAAAGGGAGAAATCTGAAACATAAAAAAACATCATGCCTTAACTCAAATCTCGCAAACTTTCATAAACGAAAACCAGCCTTTATTTTGTCATTAATAGCACAGCGAAGAATCTCAAAAAACATAATCAGATGTACACGAGATTCTTCGCCATACTAACTATGACTTCATTCTTTAATAGTTATTTTCTATTTTAAAATAGCCTCCCTGTCAGATATCCAGACTTTTCCGCAGACAAAAAACTCTTTCCGAAACAGTCCCCCTCTTCACCCAATAAGGCTTACGATAACACTAGAAGAGCTAGCCGAAAGAGTCCGACAGTACGTTCAAACCTGTAGGATTCAACTATTGTAGAACATTTGTTACAGATGTTATATCATCTGTTACATATATTACAACTAAGCTGAGGGTTAAATCCTAATTTTGCCGCATAATTTATAATATTATGAAAGGCAAGCACCCTGAATCCACCAAACTTATCATAATAGAAGCATACCAAAAATATCGTATGCCCATCTATCATTATATCTCAAGAAGATTAAAATGCAAGATTGACGCAGAAGACTTGACACAAGACGCATTCCTGCGCCTGATCACTCATGAGCAAAAGATTCAGGAAAAAACTGTGCATCACCTCCTTTTCACTGTAACTAAAAATCTTGTAACCGACTATTTGCGCAGAAACTATAAAAGACAGGAAATATGTGCTACTCTGACAAAAGAGATTCCAACCACAGAATCCGATGCGGGAAACGACATTGTCGCAAAGGATATACAGCGTCTGGAATTGTTTCGGGTAAACAAATTGCCTCCGAGATGCAAAATCATCTATTATAAGTCACGTTTCGAAGAAATGAGCGCAATTGAGATCGCCCAAGAAATGAATATATCACGACGCACCGTAGAAGGACATATTCTGCTGGGACGCAAACAGGTACGTCAGTACATCAGCCGTCACATCTGAATCAGCAAAACCAACATAACTAAATTTAATCACATGAAAAATGTATGTTTTATGAAAAGAAGTTCATTGAAATTAGTTATGGCAAAGAGATTTCTTGCCATAACAATTTTAGGCACCTTCCTGACAGGGATGTCTTCCTGCCTGGACGAAGCAGACAAACGGGTGGAAATAGACAATTCTGCTCCTGCCCAAGTAACGAATGTACAGACCTCTGCCGGACCAGGCGAAGTGCATCTGACATGGAACATTCCTCCCAGTCCAAGTTTTATGTATACAAAAATCGAATATCTGGATGCCAAAGGAGAACAGCAGTATGAGATTATTTCAAAAGAGCGGGCAAACGAACAAGGCGAATGCAATGCCATTATAAAAGGCTTCACATCCACCGCCCCCGTCAAGTTCTCTCTTTACGCATGTGCAGTAAAAGGTGGAAATCTAGGCCCCATTGAAACGGAAGCCGCTCCAGGAGCACCGGCTTTTACAGGTGTAGCACAAAGCGTAACCATAGATCCAGACGAAGGAGGAGTGCTTGTAAACTACAACAATGAATATAGCGTGTCTGCTTTCATCGAAATAGACTATCAGTCTGCAAATGATGCCTCAAAATCCGGGACTGCAAGTTTTGAGGCAGCCGCAAATTCTGCAGGCAGTCAATGGGTCCGCCTTTCTTACGGAAACCAGTTTATTGCGGGAGAAGAATGTATCATCAACATAAAAGGAAAAGATTCGGCAGGGAATACTTCTGAACCGAGAGAAGTAAGAGTGACGCCGCAAATGGTAGCAAAAGTCGATAGAGCATCCTGGACATTTCCCGGATATGACGACAATTCCGATGCAGAAACAATAGGATACAGCTCTCAAGAAACAAAAGGCGAAGGCGGGGGAGTATCTCCAGCAGGACGTGTAATAGCCATGATTGACGGAAACCTGAATACATTCTGGCACGCTACATGGAAAAGCCAAGGAACCAAATATCCGCACTGGTTTATCCTTGACATGGGGAAAAACGTAAAAGTCAGCAGCATCGAACTGATCCGCCGCCAAGGTAAAGACGGAGCGAAATGCCAGACCGGGCAACAGTTCTATTTGTGTTCTGGAGAAAATGCAGCCAACCCGACAACCCCAGATACATGGAGCTGGGATGACAGAGGCGAATACTCGTTCAATGCAAACCTAGAAACGCCGCAAGCCTATCGCATGACGGGCAGCCCCAATGTCCGCTACATCAAAGTCTATTTTGGAGAAAAATATAAAGGCACCGGCGATCAGGCCATGCTTGCAGAAATCAATGTGTACACAGCAGAATGAGAATCTAATGCTAAAAAATACATAATATGAAGAAGAAAGTATTATTTGCAACAGCATTGTGTCTGGCGGTATCTTTACCCCCAGCCAACGCTGCCGATGGGACAGGCTCGGCAGAAACGCAGAGCACACAACAGACCAGAAGAACCATTACCGGAAAAGTGGTTGACAGCAACGGAGAACCGGTGATAGGTGCCAGTGTCACAATTAAAGGAACTTCTAACGGTGTTATCACCGATATGGACGGAAATTTCACGCTGAACAACGCTTCGGGAACGTTGGTCGTTTCATTCATCGGTTACAGTCCCGTTGAAGTTGCGATAGGTAACAAACGCTCGTTTACTGTCACTCTAAAAGAAGATGACAAATTGCTGGACGAAGTGGTAGTCGTAGGATATGGCGTACAGAAGAAAGCATCATTGACCAGTGCAATCAGCCAGGTGCGAGGAGAAGAAGTTTTCGCCAACCGCGGCATCACCAACGCCACCACAGCCTTGCAAGGTGAAGTGCCGGGTCTGACAATCACTCGTTCTTCATCACGCCCCGGCAGTGAAGGAGCCGCCATGAAAATCCGCGGTGACATTTCTATCAATGGTGACGGAGCTCCTTTGGTAATCATTGACGGTATGTCAGGATCTTTGGACGACTTGAATGCAATGAACCCGAATGACATAGAGAACATTTCAGTCTTGAAAGATGCCTCTGCCGCCATCTACGGTGCCCGCTCCGCAAACGGCGTCGTACTGGTAACAACCAAACGCGGTAAAAAAGGAAAGGCACAGATTACCTACAACGGTTCCATAAGCCGTACGATAACAGGTATCGAGACACCTTATACCAACAATTACGAGTGGCTTGACATGTTTTTCGAGGCCCAATATTGGGACACCGCAAGCAGTAATCCAAGCTTCAAGGATCCTCGCCAGATTTACCAGAACATCAACTGGTGGATTTTCAATAATGCGGACAACGGAGGAACTGCCATTGATGGCCATATGTCGCCAGGAGGAGTACCGACATTCTACCGTGGAGCAAACCTTTTCAACGCCATGCGCAATGGAGAAGTTCTGACCCTTGACAACGGAACATTCATAGAGCGCTGGGATCCCAATGTATATCTGGAAGATGCCATGTATGGACATGCAACCTCCAACAAACATGCTATCACCATTTCCGGGGCAGACGACAAGTTCGGCTATTATGCCTCACTGAGCTATTCGAACGAACAGTCCCAACTGAAAGTTGCCGATGACGGACAAAAGAAATACGGCGGCCGCCTGAACATGGATTATCAGGCATACGATTTCTTGAAGTTTGAAGTAGGCATGTCATACGAGAAACAAGATGTATCTACTCCGTCATCAGGCGTAGGGGAAGGCTACATGGATGCCTGGTTCTGGCCTGTCTACAATGCGAACGGTGATCCGCTAGACGTATTCAGCGGCAACCGTAACCCCATCGGAAAAATCACCAAAGGTGGACAGAACACAAATACATTCAGCAACTTCCGTGGAAATGCACGGGCAATTCTCGACCTTTCGAAATGGGTGACATCCGGACTGAAATTCTCTGTAAACGGCAACTACAAAATGGCAAGAAGAGAATATCAGGAGGTAAAGCTCCCAGTCGAGTTCTACGACTGGTCAGGCGAACAGGTAATGGGAAGGTTCCAGTCGCCAGGGTCGCTGAAAGAAGAAATACAACGATGGGAAAACATCAATGTAGGCGCTCAGTTCGACTACAATCGTCTGTTTGCTGATGTACATCAGGTTTCGGCTATGATTGGTATGACAGCGGAACAAGAAACTTGGAAAAAAGTAACAGCTGCGCGCAACAAGGGAGAAATTTATCCTGGTGCAAACTTGACAGACCTTGAAGTATGGACAAACGGTGACAACAATACTGCCGGGGGAGGCCAAACCTCATGGGGATTCGTATCTTACCTGACAAGACTGAACTATATCTATGACGACAAATACTCAATCGAATTCTTGGGACGCAGGGACGGATCATCCCGTCTATCAGAGAAACAACGCTGGAAAAACTTCTTTTCGGTATCTGGCTTCTGGAGAATTTCAAGAGAGAATTTCCTCAAGAACCTGAATTGGTTAAGCGACTTGAAGGTACGTTACAATTATGGTAGAACCGGTAGTGTGACAGGCATAGGCGAATACGAACGCTATGCACTGATCAAGACAGGCAACGCATTCTTCGGAAGAGGTGACGCAACACAATACACCTCAATGTGGCTGGATGGAATCAGGTCTGACGACCGTACATGGGAAACTATCCTCAGTCACAATATCGGCGTAGACTGGGCATTCCTGAACAACCGACTGAGAGGTTCGTTCGACTATTTCATAAAAACAAACGACAATATGTTCATTCCTATCACCTATCCGGCCGTATTAGGTGCAAGTGCCCCGTTAAGCAACAACGGCAAACTGCGCACCAAAGGATGGGAAATCACCGCCGGATGGTCTGACCAGATCAACGGAATCAGATACAGCATCAGCGGTTCGCTTTCCGATGCATCCACTGAACTGTTGGAAATGAGCGGCAATACAAACATTCCAGTAGCAGGTTATAACAACAATAACAACCGCCTGATTGGAAAACCGCTGAACTCCATCTATGTTTATCAGACAGACGGACTGTTCCAAACTCAGGAAGAAGTTGATGCATATTATGAAATGTATTACTGGAACGCAGACCACACGGGACCGAAGCCCGACAATATCCTGCCGGCTCCCCAGGAAGCATCAACAAACACACTCCGCCCGGGTGCGCGCCGTTATGTAGACCGCGACGGTGACGGAGCAATCACACAATACGACCTGTATTACATCGGTGACGCAGCCCCACGCCTGACATTCGGGTTGAAAGGAACATTGGAATGGAAAGGCATTGACATATCTGCATTTTTCCAAGGTGTAGGAAAACAGATGTTGCTGCGAACCGGAAATGTTTATGCACCGTTCGTCACCAACTATGTGCGTCAGAACAGAAACTATCTGGGCAATACTTGGGCACCGGACAACACCGGAGCGGAATATCCGATTCTTTCACGCGACCAGAATTTCAACAAATTCAACTACAACAACGTAGATGCCAGCGTACAGAAGAACAGATACATCCGTCTGAAATCACTGGTTATCGGCTATACATTGCCACAGAAATGGACAGCGAAAGCAGGCATCAACAAGCTGAGAGTTTACTTCTCTGGTGACGACCTGTGGGAATGGACCAGTGTAAACGACGGTTATGACCCCGAACGCGGCGAGGCCTCAAACAACGGCTTCCCGTTCAGCCGACTGCTCACATTCGGTGTAGACGTTACATTCTAAAAAAACAATAAAAAGAAACGAAACATGAAAAAGACTATCAATAGCATATGCATGGCTTCTGTCGTTACTGCTTCCTTGCTACTGAGTGCATGCAGCGATTTTCTCGACAAGGAACCCTTGGCACAAGGAACGGAAGCCATAACCTTCCACACTCCCGAACAGTTCGAACAGGCAGCCAATGCACTATATAACACCGACGGCTGGAAAGACCTTAACGGCACAGCCTACACAAATATGGATAAAAATCTGGACATTTCGGGCCTAGGCTCGAACGGAGGAGGCTCCGCTCCGGAAGGCGACTGGCGGTGGGACAAAATCTACGGACATATCCGCACTTCAAATGTTTTGCTGGAAAAAGCGGAAGATTATGGGGATAAAGACGCAATCGCCGCATCAATAGGCACTGCATATTTTTTCCGGGCATGGCAATATTTCACGCTGCTCAAGACTTTCGGCGGCGTTCCTCTCATTGACCATGCACCCGACATGAGCGACGAGGTTCTATATGCACCCCGGAACAGCCGCTATGAGGTGGCGGAATTTATATCCTCTGACCTGGAGAAGGCCATTCCATTGCTGCCATTGGAGCAGGATATTCCCGATGCAGAAAAGGGGAAAGTAAGCCAACAGGCAGCCAAAGCATTCCTGGCCCGCGTACTTCTTTACGAAGCAACATGGGAGAAGTATGTGCCCACCATCAACTATGACCTGGACGGTGACGGCTCAGGTTCAGGTGCAGGCACAGCCAAACCGGAAGGCTACAAGACTGTTAATGACATGCTTTCGCGCGCAAAGGAACTGTCTAAAGAAGTGATTGACGATGCAGAGGCGAACGGCACCTATGCCCTGTGGCAGGAGTGCGACTCACTGAGCTACTACTATCTGTTCAACATCGACGACAAGGGCGGCAACATCTGCAATTTCAAAGGAGCCGGCAAGAATACAAACAAAGAATTCATATTCTTCAAGAAATACGATTATGACCTGAACCGTGGAGGAGTCAATCTGACACATACAGTCATCACGTGGCAGGCAACCAATATCAGTGCCAGCTTCGGCGAATCATTCCTTTGCCGTAACGGATTGCCCATCCGTATCAGTTATACAGGGAACATGGCAGATGCCCAGAACAATCCGCAGTTCTTCGGATACGGAGAATTCGCGAGCGAGTTCCGCAACCGCGACTATCGGTTTGTCGGTTGTGCATTTCTGCCCGACCGCGTAACATGGAGCAGCAGACCGGAAGACAACCGCCAGTGTACGGAACTGGGCAAGCCTTATCCTGATCCTGTATATCCCCAAAGCAACGATGTACGAAATGAGAACGATCCGGCCTACAGCAGTCCGTACCTGATTACACGCCCTACACTCCGCAACAACAGTACACATGCCAATTACGGAAGCCGCAAGTACCTGCCTGAGGGAGCCAACCGCCCCCAGAACACAGAATCAGCCGACTATCCGCTCATCCGTCTGGCCGAAGTATACCTGATTTATGCTGAAGCCACCTGCGAACTTAACAACGGAAGCATTTCGAATGAAGACCTGAACTATTCGATCAACAAAACACGCGCCCGGGCAGGAGTAGCTCCGCTGACAAACGAACTGATTGCCAATGTATGGGATGCAGGCTACTTCGATCATGCGACAGGACATACCATCTGCAAAAAGATGACAATGCTGGATGAAATCCGCCGCGAACGTGCCTGCGAACTCTTCGGTGAAGGTTTCCGTCTGGACGATCTGAAACGCTGGGGAATCGCACACATCAATCTGACCGGGCAAAAGCTGGGCCGACATGTATTGAATACGGCTTACACGAAATATACGGCAAACGACCTGAACTATTTCGGACAACCTTGCTATGATCCGGACAATTCTCCATTACTGTACGGTCTTTATGAAGGCAGCGGACCGAACGACCCGGACTACGGGCGTTCGATTGCCACCTTAGCCTCTAACCTGCTCTTCGAGAAGCGTGAATATCTGGCCCCCATTCCACTGGCACAAATTCGCCTGAACCCGCAATTGACACAGAATCCGGGATGGTAACCTGAATGAATAAAAAGTAATAACCAAACAACAAAAACAATGAAAAAGCTAAAATATATTTTTAGAATCTTATTGGGAATCCTCATTCTTGCTTCATGCGATGACGAGATCGGAAACCCGAATGTAGACTCACGTGACTTTATCAACGTACAAAACGCCAAGGCAACGGTAAGCAACGACGGGACATATTATATTCTCACCCAATATGAAGACCCGGATACGATCACAAAATACAATCTGCAAATGAGCGTATTCATCGTAGACCGTGAAGAGGACGCTAAAAAAGTAAAGGCACTGGAGAGCGCTGAGTACGTCAATTTTAGCGGCATCGGAATGAAAACCGACTACCGTCCTGAGGGTACAGACATGAACAAAGCACATTATAACATCATGCTTGTAAATATCAGTGCACGTACGGAACAATGATATTCCGCCCATAAGAAAAGAGGGTGTAGCAAAATGAAAATTGATTTGAATTTTGCCGCACCCTCTTTCTTGCTCTTCACACATATATCACTCACCGTTCCCGTAGATATATTCTACCGGCGATTTCTTAAATCGCAAAACACGCGAATTGTTTGCTCCTGCCCCGTTCTTGTTGAGATACAGGTTATCCAGGCCTCCTGCAATATACCACCCCTGCCCCGTTGCAGAACTCATCGCAAACAGGATGTTATTGTAATGGTCTGCATGCCTGATTCCGTCTGAATTCCACTGAGCAGAAGCGCCGTACCACGTAATTCCTTCATGCTCCGGAAAATCCGGGCTCGACATCCGGCAGATAATGATATTCTGCATCGGAACTGTGCCAAGCTGCAGGCCGTTACGCCAAAAACGCTCACGGTTTACAATCTCGTGGCCTTCCCAGGGGACTTTCAGCTTATGTGAGCCGTTCCACATCATCCAGATATAATCAGTGGCATCAAACACCCGGTTGAATTCTTCAAACGACGGAAGCTCATATCCCTCAGGCGACAAAGCGTTGGCCGGCAATTTGTTCAGATGAACCTTCTCTCCATTATTATATCCAGCAAGCACGAGCTTGCCGCCATCATCTACCACTTCCATTCCCATTCCGCTGTCGCCCATGTATTCCCATTTCCACAAATCCAGAAAGTCTTCTGCCGGACAAGACGCAAGGTAGTCATACACAGTCTTGCCTGCCATCTCTGCCGGATCCGACGACGACAGAATCTGGTCGTCGAATGATTTCGAATTTCCGCGGGCATTGTATTTGCACCACCATACCCCATGGAACCAGGTGACGGGAAGGCCGTAATTCCGGCGCTTGACTACATACTCTTCACGTCGTGAAGCATCCTCTTTATCGCTTATCACCAGGCGGGCCGCCTGCACACGCCCGTCGGCTGTTTTGTCGTTCGGCTTCCAGCCGGCTATTACACGGCAAGCACCCGAAGAATCTCTCCCGTCGATCTTTATCCAAGGATCCTCGCCTCTATCAAACTCAACAGAAAGCTGCTTGCCATCCGGCAACGACAGAACGCCAAGTTCATTATCGATATAACGCCCGAAATCGCAAGCGTAAGTTTCCGGATCAAAAGCCAGCAGGCCGGAAACTGTCACCGGATTCGGAGATGCTGAAAGCCTGATGCAATCTTCCGGGTATGCATTTGTCAGACCTTTGCGGCGAAACTGAAGCACGACCTCCTCCTGCGGATGATTCGGCACATACAGCGGCTTGCGCACCCTATACAGATTCGCACCTGTTTGCGGAACAGCCTCAACCTGCACGAGTGCACTTCCTTCGGCAGAAACCAGTTCAAGCTCGTTGTCGCAATCGACACCAAATACAAAATCCGTTGCCGCATGCGGAAGTTTCAGCGTGCTTCCTTCATCCGCTACTTCCACTCCCTCCGGCAAAACGGAGGCCGAAGCGATCTTCAGCCGGCTGCTCACCGACACATCCAGATCTATATGCTCTTTATTCCACTCTTCAATGCTAAGCAGCAGGCCTTGTTCTTCGTTTTTCACTTTCACCACATAAACTGAATTACGCCTGATGACCTCAGGCATTTTTTCTTCAAGACGGACCGGACTGCCGGACACTTTCGCATCGATGCAGACTTTCAGCTCCGGATTAGCCTGCTCGTAAACATGAACGACTCCCAGACTGTCGCTTGTCAAGGGCGAAGAGAAACGTACCACATGGTCGCCGTATACGGCATCTTCAGGTACAGTCACCGACTCCTGCGGAAAGCAATAGGCATCCTGAAGCGCATTCTTCAAAGTCAGCGACTCTACCTCTATCGACTGATCCGGTTCAATCTGCAAGTCAAAACGGGCAATGCCCCGCTTCAGTACAAGCGTTGAGGAGGACACGCGGCTTTCACCAGCGGACAAGTCCAAACTGCCGGTCGCAAAATGTTTCAATTCACCGCCTTTCATCTTCACCGTCGCCTTCAGCCATTCCTGCTCTGTCAAAGTTCCGACAACAGCATCCCGCATGTCCATAGCCAGACCGTCTTCTGCTGCCACGGCATACAAACGCCCTGAAACCTTATCCAGCTTCAGTTCATACCCTTCCCCCGAGAAAGGAATCTGCTCCCACACTTCCGACAGGATGCCGTTCTCAAAAAGCCAGGCCTTCACTGATGTCAAGCGGTCATCCCTTTCTGCCAGCGAATCGCCGGCAGAAGAGGCAGGAAAAGCGTAAAACTTTATCTTGACCGAAGAGGCAGCAGGAGGAGAAACTCCAGGAGCCTCCTCGTCGGCACACGACTGAAAAAGAAGAACTGCCAAAAACAGGCAAACGGTAACTTTCAGAAATAGTTTATTCAATTGCATGATTACTTGTTTTTTCGTTAATAAAAAATGACATGTCAGATAGACAAAGTACGATATGTCCGGATAATCTGTATCTCCAGGCTAGAGATATACATCTCCAGCTTAAGGATGTGTATCTCCAGCCTGAAGACATACATCTTTATCCTAAAGACAGACTTATCCACGAGGCAATCCGAAAATCATGCCTGCACAGGACAGACCGGCTGTCAGTCATAAATATACTCCACAGCATTCTTCACGCACCGGATGGTCCGTGTCTTCTGACTGTTCTGAGGCACAAACTTGAACCAGTTGTTACCCGGATTTTCACTCGAAGCATATCCTTCCATGCCCCATGTGTTCGACGAATGCCCATAAGTGGCGAACAAGATGTTCATCCGGGCGATACTTCCGGGCGTCGTATTCCACTGATGGCCCAGCCCGTACAAGACCCAATGGTTTCCATCCTGCTCAAAGTCATAAAAGGAAACAACGCCGAAATGATTTCCCAAAAACGACACATCACGTTCGGCAACCGTCACGTTCAGGCGCTGGCCCGTTTTGTTGTTGAACGGACGTGAACCGACACCGCCCAAATTCACATTATCTCCCCACGAAAAGAAAGCATAATCCTCATAACTCGGAATCCGGTAACCGTCAGGAGCCATTTCAGACGGATCCATCGTGCCAAAATTCTGTCCGGAAGACTTCATCCCGTCATAATAGAAGCTGTTTCCGTTATGCGACAGAGGCAGTCCGTCATTGTTTCCTCCCTGATATTGATGCCCCATCAAAGCCAGCAGTTCGCTCTCGCTACAGCTCATCAGGTATTGCGCCAGATTTTCTTGCGTCGCCGGATCGCTCTGGATGAGCACCTGATCCTCAAAACGCTTTACATTTCCGCGCAGATTATACTTGCACCACCATGTGCCATGGATGTTCACCACCGGCAATCCCCAGTTGACGCGCCGCACCGTATAGACTTCCCGATGCAGACCGTCTGTACCGGAAATCACAATCTTTCCTTCCTGCACACGCCCGTCCGCCTCCGGATCGTTCGGTTTCCATCCTCCCAGCAAACGCCAGGAGCCTTCCTCATTCTGATCCAGTTTCATCCAATGGGGCGAATCTCCGGCAAACTCCAGGCGGATTTCCCTGCCTTCCGGCAATGTGATCATCCCCAACTCACCGTCTATATAGCGGTTGAAGTCGCATATTCCATCCGAATCAAAACGGATCTGTCCTTCCAGTCTCACCGGACTTCCCTCAAAGACAAGCACAACTCTTGCAGCATATGTGTCCCGGCTATATACATCCAGATAAATGTACTCCTTTTTTGTGCCCGGCATACGCACTTTGCTTGAAACTGACACTTCAGCTACTTTTTGCAGAGTGCGCGCTGCAGTCTGGTTCACAATCACTCCGTCAACAGTGCCCTCCACTTTTATTCTGGCACCTTCTTCGCCCAATAAAGCCAGCCGAAAGTCAGAACCATAATAAGGAACATGCACCGTATCGTTTGTCGCATTGATCCGCACGCCGCCGGACAATTCAGATGCGGACGCATCAATCACTCCCAGCGGACGATTTTCAGAAACGGTTCCGTCACCAGACTCCCAATCTCCTGCAATGACATCCACTTTTGCCGAAGCCCCCAGACCGCTCACCTGCAAATCATAAACCGTGTTTCTTCTGATCGTTTCAGGCAGTCGCGCTTCCAAACGCTGCCAGGAACCGTTGCAGTTCAACAGAATCTCTACTGCCAGCCCCGCATTCTTCTGTTCGGCCATATAAAACAAAGGTTCGCTCCGGTTCATGAAACAGCCATCTTCAAACACTTTCTCAAAATCGGTCTTCTCGTCTGTTTCGGGCGTACGGACAACCTCCGACTCATTCATATAGCCGTTTGTCAAGACATTGCGCACCGCCACACTTTTTACAGACACTCCCTTGGCAAACGATGACAAATCAATCCGCGCCACGCTGCGTTTCATGAGTACGGATTTCGTATGCTTGCCTTCAACCGCCATGCTGCCGGTCATAGGAAGCACCTCCAGTGACAGTGAAGGGAAAGAAACCTCCAGCTCCATGAAATCGTCCAGTAAGGATACGCCCGGCTTCAGTTTATCCAGTCCTTCGGCAGCTCCGGCATTCGCAAGAAAATACAGATCTCCCTTCTCTCTTTTCGGAACGAAAGCACACATGCCTTCTTTATCCAACGCCAAGGACGGAAAGACCTCTGCCAGCACTCCATCCTCGAAACGGAATCCCTGCAAGTCCTTTATATCAACTTCTGCATCACTGCCACAAACGCCCGGCATACCGGATATTTTCAACTGGGCCGCTATTGTTCCTTGCGGCAACTCACCGGCCACATCCTCTTTCTGACTACAGCTAACCAGCAACAGCAAACTGAATATCAAATATAGATTGTATTTCATCAGGTTCATCTTTTAATATTTGTTCGGATTGTTCTTACTGTTCAAATAATCGGGAGAATCAACAGGCATCTCATGAATATGAGTCACATAAAACCTGTTCATCAGTTCTTGAGCCCAAGGCCCGTAGGTAAACGCGCTGCTGTGTGAATATCCCATCACATGTCCCAGCTCATGAAACATCACCTCACACGCATACGTATCTGTATAATGATTAAACCATCCTCCTTGCCATGCACCGAACACACTGCCGCCTCCCAGTCCGTACACATTGTTTCCCGTGTAAACCAGACCCACACTCAGCGAACGCTCCTGGCGCATTTGCTTCAGCACTACATCAGCCGTCACCTTATCACCCACTCCCCCATTGCCATAAAGGCGGTCTTCGTTGGCACGCAATATTTCCTCGTGCTCGGGCATATCAATCATATAAGTGAAATTAATGAACAGGGCAACCGCCTCCCGGCAATGCACCGGGCGAATGCCCATCCAGTTACCGGCCGGTCCGCCGTCAGCCTTGTCGGGGTCACCTCCATACAGGTTGAAAGAAACATTCCATCCGTGTTTAATCTTCTGGAGCTTATCCCAATAAGCATCGTCTGCCTCTATCCTCAATTCCATATTCCGAAGTTCCTCCTTCTCAAACCGGGACAGCGTAATATACCGTCCGGATTCTGTCTGATAGACCCCTTCGCGGAGCAGCAGAGGCATCTCCTGATAGAAATCAGCAAAAGCAGGCAACGATTCAAAGTATGCCAGATTGAAGAACTCATTTTCCGCAGATGGAATCCGTGCCTTCACCAGCACCTTACGAAGCTCCCGGGGCGAATAGAAACGTAAATGCAAACGGCCGTCCTCGGCAACATTTGCCTGAAGCGGTCGGGACGTATTGAACGAACGCTGCCGGGAATCCGCATAGACTTCTTTCGGCTCGCCATCCTGCAGAATCCGCTGATAGTCTCCTTCCCTGTATGCTTCTTCCGTAAAATACATAAGCCCCTGGCTGTCGTCGGGATGATCTACCGACGTATGAATCTGTCCGATCCGGTTTGCAGATACAGACACGCTGTCGAAGACAAAAACCCTGCGCACCTGATCGCCCCGGTAACCGCGCGTACAGACTTCTACTTCGCCCCTTAAAGAAGAGCCTGAAACAGCAGGCAGGAAAAGATAAGACGTTGCGGAACTCAAATCCAACTCCTGCGCAAATCTGCCGGTTTCGCCGACATAATTCCCATTGCCCGACAAGCCGGTATAGAAACGCCCTTCTTCCAGCCTGGCTTTTTGCGAAACGACTGCATTGCGCACATAAACATTATTAAAAGATAATGAAAAATCCACACGCCCTACGATACGGCGCAGCATCACATTCTGGGAGAAGGCGACCGTTTCCTCTTCTCCCGCCGGACCTTTCACTGCATTCACGCTGAAAGGCGTCCGTGAATAGAAGTATTCCGCAGACAAGGGCCGGCGCAAATCAGACGGAAAAGTTATCCATTCATCCGTTTCATCACGCAACCGATGAATCACAGCGCCATCTTCTTCTCCTTGTCCTCTGATTCCGAGCAACAGCAAATTATACTCTCCCTTTTTCAGTCCTTCAAGATGGAGTTCCGCCGAGGCAGGCTCATACATGCCTTTCAGATTCTCCACCACTTTCCCCTCATCATCGGTCACATACCACTCCACTCTGTCATAGTCAGTCTTCTGTACAGATAAGAAACGGCTTTTTTCTTCCACACACGCATTGTCATAACTGGCAGTTTGCAGACGGAAGACAAAACCTTCCTGCTCTGTTCTTGAAGAATCCCTCCAATCGGTTTGCTCACAGGCCACCAAAAATAAACTGCAAATAAAAGCACTCAAAAAACTTTTTTTCTCCATTTGTTTTTAGTCAGTCTAGTTATAAACCCCATTATTTCAAAGCTGCCGGCCAAATTCGCGCATCTGCGCCGACATTGCATTTAGAACAACAAAAAAATCCGCTTTGTTCTACAGACAAAACGGATTTCGGTTTTTAAACGACCTCCTGTATTTTTTGACATTCACGGCTCCCAGCGGATGTCAGAGCCTCATTCTCATCAGTCAAGCTTTACCAATTCATATTTCTGGCTGCCCATACCCAACTGCTCCGCATACTCCAGCGTATGCATGCCATGGCGTGAATCAATGCGCTCAATCAGGTGAATTTTTCCATGATCATCCGAAGCTCGGACAAGATCAGTGCAGGCACGGTCGAGAGCAACCGGATCAAGTGAAGCCAAAATGCCGATATCTCCCATTTTCGGATCTTCCGGCGAAGCATCACAATCGCAGTCTACCGACAGATTGTTTGCGACACTGATATAAAGGATATTCTCGCCACAATGGTCAGCTACGGCTTTTGCAGCCTCGGCCATCGATTCCAGAAAATCATCCTGCGCCGGAAGGTTGCTCCACACTTCGGCCGGATTCTTGCTCTTTCCGGCGGAATGAATCCAGGCTTTTCCTTTCGAGGAAGCAATGCCTATCGACATATTCTTGATAGCTCCGCCGAAACCTCCCATGGCATGCCCTTTAAAATGGGACAAGATCACCGTAAAATCATAATTCAGATAATCCTTTCCTACAAAGTCTTCCTTCAAATGCCGGCCTCCATTCACAGGAATAGCCACCTCCCCTCCGGCATCCATGATTACGACCGGAGCGATTGCCGTAAACCCGTGATCCTTAGCTGCCTTCAGATGGCTTTCCGTATCTGCGCGTCCGCCTCCATAAGCCGTATTGCATTCTACAATTGTCCCGTTCACCAGCTTCACAAGATCCTTGATCAATGACGGCTGCAGAAAATTGTGCCCGCCCGGTTCTCCGGTACTGACCTTCACGGCAACCTTTCCCTTAGCCTCACGCCCAAGCGCCTTATAGATCTTTACCAGATTCTCAGCGTTTATATCCTTATACATATACACTTTCGGAAGACCGCTTTCCGTTTTCCGAGTCCCAGCTTCTGCCGACTGGGCACATGCGCTGCCCGACACGGCCATACAAACGAAGGCCCCGCACAAAAACATTCTGAATAACTTTTTCATAAACGACATAATTAATTCATTCAACAAATGGATATTTAGTATTTCTTCAGATTCACGATTAAAGTCTGATGCTTATTCCACCCAGGAACGTAGCTTTCGGCATCGGATAGCCCAGCATGATTTCATAACGCTGCGCCAGCAGATTCTCGCCGCGTACATACAGTGAGGCCCAACGGCAAAGGCGATAGTCGGCACGAACATTCCACAGCACGAAATCTTCTGTAACCTCCGGAGAAATGGAAGTATAAAGTCCCCTGATATACTGCACCCCTGTCGAAACACCCCAACGTCCTTTGCGGAAATCCGCTCCTGCATACAGCTTATGCTCGGGTGCCGAAATTACAGGATTTTCCATATGCACCCAACTGTAATTGGCATTCACATTCCACCACGGACTGATGCGGTAAGACACATTGCCTTCCAGTCCCCAGTTTTCTATCTCCCCGCTGTTCACATTCATCGGCCTGCCATCCACACGGGTTGTCATGATCAGATTATCTCCGTTGATATAATACAAGTTGGCACCGTACCTCAAATCACCGTCCAGCAACTGGTGAGTGAATGAAAGTTCATAGTTCATCATCCGTTCAGGCATCAGATCCGGATTCTGCGGAGGGAACATATACATTTCGCGGATAGTCGGATTGCGGAAGCCTTTGCTCACCATCGCTTTCAGCTCTGCATGCCTCGGGAGATGAAAGGCAAGGCCGCCTTGCGGAACCCATTCCGTACCCACATGCGAATGATGGTCAACACGTACTCCTGCATTCAACGACAGCCACGCGCCGATATCCTGACGGAAATCCACATAGCCTGCAAATTCATCCTGCTTCTTGTCCACCCCCGGCACCCGGCTTCCGTCGGCAATCACCTCATTCCACGACTCGCCTCCGAAATGCTGATAGTCAAACCCCACGGTCAAGCGGTTTCCCTCATACAATTCTGCACTCTGATACCATGACACTCCCATCATCAGATCCTTTGAATGGAACAATGATTCCTGCGGCTGTTCGCCCGGGTGATAACCGTCGTCTATCTTGTGACGACCCCAATTATAGAAAAAGCTCAACGCTCCGGAAGTACGCCCGTAATGGTTTTCCAGCATGGCAGAAGCCATACCCCGCGTAATATGCGAATCGTTGTCAATCAGCGGAGAAGTTATTTCTCCCGGATTTGAAGCGTTGAAATGGGTTACGTTTACATCTCCCCACAGCTTCCAGCTGTCTGTGAAATCATATCCCAGTTTGGCATAGCCACCGTATTGTTCAAATCCCATATCAGCCCGATGTCCGTCAGTACGGTTATACGAAGCGGAAACCACACTGCTGAACCGTCCTTTCTTCACCCGGTTTACAGCCTCCGTCTGCAATGTTCCATACGAACCGGCACCTATATTAATATGTGTATCTGTTCCATCCTCGCGTTTCTTCTTTGTCACGATATTAATGACTCCTCCCATCGCATTCGAGCCATAAAGCACAGAAGCCGGACCGCGCAGCACCTCCACCCTATCTGCCAGCATGGTCTGATACGAATCGGAAATGGGATGGCCGAACAGCCCCATATACTGCGGATGCCCGTCAATCAGCACCAGCATCTGTGCGCTTCCCGACATTCCCCGCAAGCTGAGTCCGCCGGCGGCTCCGGTCGACACGCCATAGCCCATCACCCCACGGCTGGTAACAAACAGCCCGGGAACCTGCTCAGCCAGAGCCGGCAGGACAGAAGGCTGGTAACGGCGGGCGAGCTGGTTTTGCCCGACAACAGAAACCGTCATAGGCAGATGCCGAACATCTGCTTCATTCCGCGTGCCGGTGACAACTACCTCATCCAAAGGAAGCACCTTCTGAAAAGAAAGCGAATCAACCGGTTCTTCCGCCAACGCCATTCCCGGAAAAACGATACATACAAAAGCAAACACAACAACAGAACGTTTTTGCAAACCCATAAAATCAAATCAAATTAAATCAATGAATAATAAAAGAGAGCGTGCCAAACCATCACCTGCATCATCATACCGATGAAGTCTGGCACATCTCTCCGTCAGAGCTATGAAGAATCTGGCGGACCATTTGCGTGAGCCCGCTTTCCATTCTGGAACATTGCAAAAATAAGGCATTTGAACCAGGCGGAGCGTACATAAATTACTGAAAAAACAACCCCATTTACAGAAAATCCCGATTCCTTGCGTGAAAAAACGAGAAACTCTGTAAGCAAGGTTGTTTAATCAGTAATTCTGGTAATGCATATTCCAAAATATCCCCTTATTTTTGTAACTGCAAAATAACGATAGGGTTTTATCTGTTTGAGATGAAAACTGTGAATGATATTTTAGACATAAAAGACGTGTGCGAATGCAACCGCTGCCTCGGAAGCAAGACCTTGCATCCGCAGGCAAGCCTCATCAACCTGGAGAATCCCGATTTTGAAGAGAATTTCGTAAAGTTCGAGTTTTACGCCATTCTGCTGATCGAGGACTGCACGGACAACTGCAACTGCTGCGGACGCAGGGATTATGACTTCTCGAATGCCACAATGGTGTTCCTCACGCCCGGCGAAGTGTTTCGGATGAACACCGAAAACACATTGCCGGACAAGGGACTGCTGCTGGCATTCCACCCCGACCTGCTGTTCCGGACCACATTAAACAACCACATTGACAACTATACGTTCTTCTTCTACCGCAAGGAAGAGGCTCTTCATCTTTCACAGCGCGAAAAATCGACCGTTGCACGCTGCTTCGATGCCATCGGGCAAGAACTTCACCACGACATCGACTCGCACAGCAGTACGCTGATATCACGCCTGATCGAACTGCTGCTCGACTATTGCTCGCGCTTTTACGAACGGCAGTTCATCACCAGAGAGGAAAAGAACAAGGCCATTATAAAGAAGTTCAACAGCTTCATCGACAACTATATCGCTTCGGGGCAGATGCAGGAAGGAAAGTTCCCCACGCCGGAATACTGCGCGACTCCACTGAATCTCTCTGCCGCCTATTTCAACGACCTTCTGAAATTCGTGACAGGAAAGACATTGGACGAATATCTACAGTTCAAACGGCTGGAAGCTGCCCGACAGATGCTGGCCAAGTCTGAAAACACCCCTGCTTCGGTAGCGAAACTGCTGGGATTCCCCAACGTCAGCCGGTTCTGCTACATCTTCAAGCAGATTACGGGGATGTCACCCAACGAGTACCGGAACTCCAGGAACTGACAATTATTTTCTAACCTCCAATAAAACACTGTTATTATGGAAACAACTGTAAAACTTTATTCATTGCCTTACAACAATGTAAAAACTTACCTGACAGCATTGCTGTTCATTGCAGGCAACCTTGTTCTTCCACAACTCTTCCACCTGATACCTCAGGGAGGAACAACATGGCTGCCCATTTATTTCTTCACCCTCGTTGGAGCCTACAAATACGGATGGAAAGCCGGACTGCTGACTGCCGTTGCGTCACCGCTGCTCAATTCATGGCTGTTCGGCATGCCTATGCCTGCCGTACTTCCAGCCATTCTGCTGAAATCAGTGATCCTGGCTATTGCCGCAGGATATGCCGCCCGCCGCTTCCGGAAAATCACCCTGCCCCTTCTGCTTGCAGTCGTACTCACTTATCAAATTCTGGGAACATTAGGCGAATGGGCCATGACTGGCAATTTCTATGATGCCGTTCAGGACTTCCGAATCGGCATACCGGGGATGCTACTGCAAATTGCCGGCGGCTATGCCGTAATCAGATACCTCATACGCAAGTAAAGGCAAGCGTCTGACAAGCCCCAAACCGAAAACAAACAAAAGGCGCAAGCCCGCTGACAATCTATTCTTCAGCGGATTTGCGCCTTTCGGTTATGCCGGCATTCAAACGTTCAACACCGCACATCCGATATAAACGGGGAACGGTCTGCTCTCCCTATCAGAAAGCTTCTTTGCCCGACTCATGGAAAAAAGCGGCCATTCTCGGAGAAATCTGCATCTCTAAGCTGGAGATATAAATCTCCAGACTGAAGACGTACATCTCGAGGCTGAAGCTGCATGTATTTAACTTGAAGACCAACTTTTCTAACTAGAAATCCGGCTTTGCCTCCCGCACACAGAACAACGGCTTTCACATCGGGAAAATCCGAATCTCCTTATTTATACCCGCCGGCTTCAGCGATGCGCTTCGGAATGTCCGTATTGTCCATCTTGCCCATAAACTTCTCCGAGCCTGCCCCTACAGCATAAACGGGTACGTATTCGGCCGTATGGCTTCCCGTGGTCCAGCCCAATCTGGCAATCTGGCTCATCACTTTACGGGCAACAGCTGCCAAAGACTCAGAGCGGGCATACAACGTTTCGGTAAATTCTACCTTATGCTGCACAAACGACTTTTCGTATTCATCACGCAATGCACGCTCCTGCGACCAGTTCAGCGGCAGTTCCGTCCAGAATCCCATCGTTTCAGAAAGGAGTGCCTTCACCTGCTCCCAACTGACATCCTTGTTTCGGCGGAGATCCGTAATGCGCCGCGAAAGTTCTTCTTGAGATACCTTTTGATTTTCAAGCGCCTTCAAATTCAGAGTATATCCGCTTATGCCCATTCCCAGTCCGCCGGTTTCATGGTCGGCAGAAATCACGATCAATGTTTCTTTCGGATGTTTCTTATAGAACTCATATGCCACTTTCACGGCATTGTCAAAGTCAATCACTTCCTTTACAACCGTAGCCAAATCATTATTATGGCATGCCCAGTCGATCTTTCCGCCTTCCGCCATCAGGAAAAAGCCTTTGTTCTTCTCCTTCATCAGAAAGCCGACGGCAGCCTCAGTCATCTGCGCCAGCGTCATATCCCCATTCTTCCGGTCTATCGCATAAGGCAGGCTGTTCACATCATCTCCGGATTCCTGCAAAAGAAGGATTTTATCCGACTGAACCGATTTTGCCGCATATTCATCCATACCGTGCGCAATGGCATATCCGCCCTCCTCAATGACAGGCTCCAGCGAAACAGCCTTATCGCCCGACCTCAAGATTCCGGCTCCCGCAAAAAAGTCGAAATTGCTGGCCGGCAGCTCTTTCGCAAGCTCATCATACATGCCGCGGTCGGGCTGATGCCCGTAGAAAGCCGCCGGAGTGGCGTGGTTGATTCCCACCGTAGTCAGAACAGCCACCTTCTTTCCGCTCGCCTTCGCGCGCGTGGCAATGCTCCGGAGCGAACGCTTGCCGGCATCCACGCCGATCGCTCCGTTATAAGTTTTCGAGCCTGTGGCCAGAGCGGTGCCTCCGGCTGCGGAATCCGTTATGGGGTTCGAGGCCGAAAAGGATGTGGCGATACCTGCAACGGGGAAGCTTCCAAACATCAGCTTCTCAACTCCGATACGCCCCTGACCTGCCGCCAGATACATTTCGGTCGTATTCACCTGATTCACCCCCATTCCATCTCCGATAAAGAAGAACACATACTTGGCCTGCTGGGCATAAGTGCAGACACCTGCCAGCAGAAACAAAAACACATAAAAAATCCGTTTCATAAAAGTTATTGTTAAAGATTAATCGTCTGATGCAAATCTCTACAAAGATAAAGGAAATATAAAGTCTGTCCAAGCAAAGGAAACGAACACTTGAAGAACAAACGCATCTTGATTTTATCATAAACACAGAAAACGAATGAAAAAAAGTTTCGCAATACCTCATGAAACCATCTTCTACAATATAATTTTATATAAAACTTGCCTTAAAAGTACCAATCAGAGAAAAAACTTTCTACTTTTGCAACTTGTAAATAATTAGAACTCATTTGCAAATGAAAATAAGACTCTTGCCATTGATTGCGGCATTCATTGCGGCAACTCCCTTAGTGACTTCATGTCTTGACAGCGAGGAGCAACAAATCTTGTACGACCCGGAAAGCAGCATCACAGGATTTTCTGTGGGTACGCTCCATATTGACCGGATGGGTAAAGACAGCAACGGAGAGGACAGTGCATATATAGACACGATCAACTGTTCCGAATATCCGTTTACAATCGACCAAATAAACCGCACTATCGAGAATAAAGATTCTTTTCCCGTTGGAACATATATAGATAAGGTAGTGACAAGCATCACTTACGATAGCGGAACGGGAATTCTGGTATACCGCCCGAAAGGTTCTTCCAATGATACGATCTGGTCTTCGACCGACTCAATCGACTTTACCGAGCCTCTGCAGTTTAAAGTATATATGTACAGTGGTTCGATGGGAAGACCTTACACTGTCAAGCTCAACGTGCATCAGATGGAACCGGATACCATCGCATGGAAAGACTTTACCGGCTTGTCATTCGGCGAGGGCGTAAATCTGTCTAATCAGAATGCTTTGTCCATTAACAAAAACATCTATGTTTTTGGAGAAAGGAATGGAAACTCATCTGTTTGGTATACAACAACAAGCAATGGAAACCCAAGCCAATGGAGTGAGCTGACATCATTGACATCATCCGTTCCTGCCGATATAATAACCGAATCGGCAAAAGTGTGGAAAGAGAAAATTTATTTCTTAAGCGGAAACGAATTGTACAGCCTCGACCCGGAAACTAATCTGTGCGCACCAGCAACGGACATCACAGGCATTACGAGTCTAATCGCCCCAGATGACAAGCTGGAAAGACTTTATGCGGCTAAGGACGGCGAAGTGGGATACTTCAACAGCAGCATGGAATGGACAAGCGACAGCCCCGCAACTGCAATATTCGGAAATGCGGAAGGCCGGATTTCATCTTATTCCGAACCGCTCTCATACAACGACGGAATCACACGCACAACCATTCTCGTAAACAGCAAGGTTGAAACAGATTCTGCACTTGTGTTCCAACGCCTGTCAAGCGAAAGCGCATGGACTGAAATAAAGCAGAATCAGGCAATGCCCAATCTGGAAAATATCTCTATGATACACTATGACGGCAAACTATATGCATTTGGAGGAGCAAACAGTTCACATACGGCTTTCGACTTCTTCTATAATTCAACCGACAACGGACTTACGTGGTGGAAGACAACAGAATGCATGTATTTTCCTGAAACATTCAAAGGATATTATGACTACGGAAGCTACTCGGCGACCGCAGACTCCGACAACTTCATCTGGATTGTCTGGGGCAATGGAAACATGAGCCGCGGACGGATCAACCGCTTAGGATTCGCTCCCAAATGGTAACTGAACGCAACTGAAAACTGAATGAACAATGTCATATAAGGATCAACTAGACATGAACCGCATCCCAACGCACATAGCCATCATCATGGACGGCAACGGACGCTGGGCAAAAGCACGCGGAGAGGCACGCACCGTCGGCCACCAGGCCGGAGCAGAAACTGTGCATGTCATCACCGAAGAAGCTGCGCGGCTGGGAGTGAAATACCTTACGCTCTATACTTTCTCGACTGAGAACTGGAACCGCCCGGTCGATGAAGTGGCGGCGCTGATGAGCCTGCTCATGGACTCGATAGAAGAAGAAACGTTCATGAAAAACAACGTCAGCTTCCGCATCATCGGAGAAAAAGAAAAGCTCCCCCAGAATGTGCGCACAAGGCTGGAGCAATGTATAGAACGCACAGGAAGAAACACGGGCATGTGCCTCACGCTGGCTCTGAGCTATTCGTCCAAATGGGAGCTGACAGAAGCTGCCCGACAGATAGCCAAAGAGGTGCAGGAAGGAAAAATGAAACCTGAAGACATCTCAGACAAAACCATCGACGCACATCTGAGCACCAGCTATATGCCGGATCCCGACCTGCTGATACGCACGGGAGGAGAAATCAGGCTCAGCAACTACCTGCTGTGGCAATGCGCCTACTCAGAGCTGTACTTCTGCAACACATTCTGGCCAGACTTCGGCAAAGAAGAATTATATAAAGCAATCTGTGACTACCAGAAAAGAGAACGCCGATTCGGCAAAATCAGTGAACAAATATAAAACAAAACAATGCGATACCGTCTTTTATTCATCTTATTGATTTTTACCTGCATCTCCTCGTTCACGGCAAAAGGATTTGCGCAAGATAATGATTCTACGGAAGTCGGACAGAAACCGGTAATCCTCTACAACGGAACTCCAAAGAAATACGAAATTGCCGACATCAAGGTCAGCGGAGTCAAGAACTATGAAGATTATGTGCTGATAGGCATTTCCGGACTGGCTGTCGGACAAACCATCACTGTGCCGGGAGATGATATCACATCAGCCGTAAAAAGATACTGGCGCCACGGACTCTTTTCTGACGTGAAGATTCTGGCAGACAAAATAGAAGACAACAAAATTTATCTGTCAATCCAGCTGAAACAGCGTCCGCGCATCACCGACATCGTAATTCATGGAGTGAAAAAGAGCGAACGGGAAGATCTGATGGCAAAGCTGGGCATGGCAAAGGGAACGCAGATTACGCCGAACCTGGTGGACCGCGCAAAAATCCTCATCAAGAAACACTTCGACGAAAAGGGATTCAAGAATGCGGAAGTCAACATCGTGGAGCGCGAAGACCCGGAAAACGCAGAACAGGTTTACGTTGACGTGAACATCGACAAGAAAGCCAAAGTGAAGGTACACAAGATTACCATCGACGGCAACATGGTGCTTACTGACAAGAAACTGAAGCGCACCATGAAGAAAACCAACGAAAAAGGAAAGCTCATCAACTTGTTCCGCCCGAAGAAGTTCATCGAGGAACGTTATGAAGAAGACAAACAGAAGATCATTGAAAAATACAATGAGCTGGGATACCGTGATGCGCAAATCATGGAAGACAGCGTTTCGCAATACGATGAAAAGACCGTTGACGTATACATGAAGATTTATGAAGGACAGAAATACTACCTCCGCAACATCACATGGGTAGGAAATAAGGTCTATCCGTCAGACTTGCTGAACGAGCAGCTGCGCATGAAGAGCGGCGACGTATACAACCAGAAGCTGCTCAACGACCGTATTTCAAATGATGAAGACGCCATCGGAAACAACTACTATAACCGCGGTTATGTGTTCTATCACCTCGACCCGGTGGAAGTGAATATCGACGGCGACTCCATCGATCTGGAAATGCGTATAACCGAAGGACCGCAGGCAAGCATCAGTCACGTGAGAATCAACGGAAACGACCGGCTGTATGAAAACATCGTCCGCCGTGAGCTGCGTACCCGTCCGGGAGACCTGTTCAGCAAAGAAGCGCTGGAACGTTCCTACCGCGAAATCGCGCAGATGGGACACTTCAACCCTGAAAATATCCAGCCCGACGTGCAGCCGAACTATCAGGACGGTACGGTAGACATCAACTGGGGACTGGAATCGAAAGCGAACGACCAGGTAGAATTCTCTGCCGGATGGGGACAGACCGGTGTCATCGGCAAGCTGAGCCTGAAGTTCACCAACTTCTCGTTCGCCAACCTGTTCAGGAAGAACAACAACTTCAGAGGCATTCTTCCGCAAGGCGACGGACAGACACTGACCATTAGCGGACAGACCAACGGACGCTACTACCAGTCGTACAGCGTTTCGTTCTTCGACCCCTGGTTCGGAGGAAAACGGCCGAACTCGTTCTCCGTTTCTGCCTTCTATTCAATCCAGACTGACGTAAGCAGCCAGTATTACAACTCTGCATACATGAACAACTACTATAATATGCTGAGCGGATACGGCTACTACGGAGGCTACGGAAACTATTACGACAACTACGAATCGTATTACGACCCCGACAAATCAATTAAGATGTTCGGCATTTCGGTTGGCTGGGGAAAACGTCTGCGCTGGCCAGACGACTACTTCACCCTGTCGGCAGAACTTTCTTATCAACGCTTTATGCTGAAAGACTGGAGCTATCTCTATATCCGCCTGAACAACGGCGACTATATGAACACAGGCAACTGCAACAACCTGAGCCTGAACCTGACACTGGCGCGCAACTCTACAGACAACCCGATCTTCCCGCGCCGCGGTTCCGAGTTCTCGGCTTCGCTGCAGATTACGCCGCCGTATTCGCTCTTCAGCAAGAAAGACTATTCGACTTACGGAAGAGATAACTACGAAGAGGCAGCCAGCATGTTCAAATGGATTGAATACCACAAATGGAAATTCAAAGCCAAAACGTATACTGCGCTGATGGATATCCAGAAATGCCCGGTCATCATGACCCGCACGGAATTCGGACTTTTGGGACACTTCAACAAGTACAAACGCTCTCCGTTTGAAACGTTCTATGTGGGAGGTGACGGTATGACGGGCTACAGCTACAACTACGCATCCGAAACGATAGCCCTGAGAGGTTATGAAAACGGCGCGCTCACACCCTACGGCGATGAGGGATATGCCTACATCCGCCTGGGAGCAGAACTCCGCTACCCGCTTATGCTCGAAAATTCCACCAGCATCTATGCTCTGGGATTTGTAGAAGCAGGTAACGCATGGAACAACGTAACCGACTTCAACCCGTTCAAGCTCAAACGTTCGGCCGGATTCGGTGTCCGCATCTTCCTCCCGATGATCGGTATGATGGGTATTGACTGGGCATACGGTTTCGACAAAATCAACGGTTCGATGCAGTATAGCGGAAGCCAGTTCCACTTCATCATCGGACAAGAATTCTAAAATGATATGATAATGAAACGATGTATCTTTTCAGCCTTGCTCCTGATTGCCTGCATGGCAACGGCAATGGCACAAAAATTCGCACTGGTAGACATGGAGTTTATCTCCAGACAGATCCCTGCGTTCAGCCAGGCTAACCAGCAGATGGAAGCCTTGTCAAAAGAATGGCAGAAGCAGATTGACGCCAAAGCCGATGAAGCGAAAAAGCTTTATGAGGAATATCAGAATACGGCCGACAAGCTGACCGCTGCACAGCGCACGGCAAAAGAAGAAGCGATAGTGGCCAAAGAAAAGGAAGCCGCCGAACTGCGCCAGCAATATTTCGGCCCGCAGGGAGAAATGATGAAAAAGCAGAAAGAGCTCCTTGGCCCGTTGCAGGACAACGTATACAATGCCATAAAAGCCATAGCTACGGAAAAAGGCTATGACGCTGTGATTGACCGTGCATCGGCTCAAAGCATGATTTTCGCTTCGCCGCGCATTGACATCAGCAATGAAGTGCTGGCCAGATTAGGATATTCAAATTAATTTTATAAATTTGCAGGCGGTACTTTGCTACATGCAATTAATTAAATAACAAAATAGAAAACTTAGAATTATGTTGAAGAGAATTGCTTTTTTACTTTTGCTTGTCGCACCGATGAGCGTATTTGCACAGAAATTTGCGTGCTATAAATCGATGGATGTAATTTCTGTCATGCCGGAGTTTGCAAAAGCGCAAACTGACATCCAGGCTATGCAGAAAACGTATGAAGATGAAATCAAAAGAACCTCAGACGAATTCAATAAAAAGTATGCCGAATATCAGGAAGAACAGAAGAACCTGCCTCAGAATATTCAGGAACGCCGCCAGAAAGAGTTGCAGGAACTGAGCGAAAAAGGCATGCAGTTCCAGCAGGATGCTCAGCAGCAGCTGCAGAAAGCATACACTGACATGATGGACCCGATCTACAAGAAGCTGGAAGATGCCGTAAAGGAAGTCGGAAAGTCAGGAGCATACACGCTGGTGTTCGACCTGAACCGCACAGATATTCCTTATATCAACGAAACGGAAGTAAAAGACATTACAAACGATATCAAGACTAAATTGGGCATCAGCCTGACAGCCGTTCCGTATACACCGGCTACACCGGCCGCTGCTACGACAACAGCTCCGGCAAACTAAAGACGGATTTGTAATACAGCATAAATGTCATTTCGAGTCTTACCCCTCGAAATGACATTCTTTTTATCCATTACACCTCAGATACACTGCCCATGTTTCCCCTATCTGCTCAGAAGACCGGCCCCATCGGCGTATTCGACTCCGGCTATGGAGGACTTACCATACTCGGAAAATTCCGCGAACTTCTTCCCCAATATGACTATTTGTATCTGGGCGACAATGCACGCACTCCCTACGGGACACGCTCGTATGAGATTGTATACGAATTCACACTCGAAGCGGTGAAGAAACTCTTCGAACTGGGATGCCCGCTGGTAATACTTGCCTGCAACACAGCCTCAGCCAAAGCACTTCGAAGCATCCAGCAAAACGACCTGCCTCATCTGGACCCGACAAGAAGGGTACTGGGAGTCATACGTCCGACAGCAGAATATATAGGGAATGTCACAAACACCCGTCATGTAGGCCTCCTGGCAACCGCCGGCACCGTAAAGTCCGAATCATATCCGCTGGAGATAAAGAAGATATTTCCCGACATACATGTGACAGGCGTTCCATGTCCCATGTGGGTACCGCTGGTGGAGAACAACGAATACAGTTCGGAAGGGGCGGATTTCTTCGTGCGCAAGTATATTGAAATGCTTCTGAACGAGGACCCGCAGATAGACACAATTATCTTGGGATGCACGCACTATCCGCTGCTGAAAGATAAGATCCGGCAGTATACGCCAGCGCATATCCGGCTGATATCGCAAGGGGAACTGGTTGCCGAGAGCCTGAAAGACTACCTGCACCGCCACGCAGACATGAATGCCCGTTGCTCGCACAACGGCCGTTGCGAGTTCCTTACAACCGAGTCAGTAGAGAAATTCCGCGAATCGGCATCTGTGTTTCTGCACGATACGGATGTGAACGTAAGAAGCGTGGTGCTGGAATGACATGCAGCAGTGCCCGCGCCTACGCCTTTCGCTTCCGCACCAGAAACGCACTCAGCTCCCACAAGATATAAATCGGCACAAACACCACCATCAGCGTAAACGGATCGGTAGAAGGAGTGATGACGGCAGACAGTATCATAATGGCAACAATCGCATGACGGCGGTATTTCGAAAAAAAAGAGCGGTAAAGAATCCCCAAACGCGAAAGCAGCATCGACACGAGCGGAAGTTCAAATACGATCCCCATCATGAAAATCAGCATCAGAAAGTTGTCCATGTATGAATCAAGAGCCAGCTGATTGGATATGTCAGGGCTTAACTGATAAGTATAGAGAAAGCGCAGAGTCATCGGAAAAACGATGGCATATCCCACTGCACAGCCGATGAAGAACATGACAGTCCCGAAAAGGAATGCCGCACGGATACCTCGTTTCTCGTTGCTGTAGAGTGCCGGACAAATGAACTTCCACACCTCGTAAACCAGGTATGGAAAGGTGCAAAGGAATGCCAGCCAGAACGAAAGGGTAAAGTGCATGAACAACTGTGACGACAGCTTGATATTGATCACCTCAACATGAAACGGCTTGTTCAGAAATTCCGGAACCACAGACGTATGCAAAGCCAGACCGGCAATCGCCCTGTATAAAAAGAAATCATCCCGGCAGGGAGCCATCACCACGTGCTCGAAAAGATAAGGCATAAAAAAGAAGCCGGCCGCCAGAAAAATAGCCAAAGCGATCAGGCAGCGAAGAATCATCCATCGAAGAGCCTCCAGATGGTCCCAAAAAGTCATTTCCGTTTGCTCCTCCATCTTATTCGTCCTTCGTATGCTTGTCCGTATGCTTTTCTCCCTCCTGTATTTCATCCCTGAAGCCTTTTATGCCTTTTCCTATGCCGCGCATCAGTTCAGGGATCTTCCGTCCACCGAACAGAAGAAGTATTATAAGCACAATGACCAGTATTTCGGTCAGCCCGAGACCAAAAACAAGTAAATTTCCCATCTTTCAAACTAAATTTTAAGCACAATCAAATGATGTTGCAAATGTAATCATTTCTTCATTTCTGACAAGAAAAAGTTATGAATATGAAACGCATCTCTCCTCTTACACTCTCATTTTCAGAAATACCAGCACAGACTCTACAGTCCAAGTAGCTGGAACATAAAATCTGTGCCGGCAACTTCATCAGTTATCCGGCTTATCCTCCTGTCTTTCCCAAAGCACACAAAAAACGCAGCCGATTTTTCACAAGACCGACTGCGCCCAAAGTTTTATGTCAAACTTTTAAGAGAGGTTATTTTATTGCATTTGTTTGCTGAGAATGAAATCAATATATTGTTCTAAATATCCAGCACTTTGCATTGTACTTGGATTGATTGCCCATAGACCAAAGTAAGAAAAAGAATCACCAACCTTTATCACTACTCTTCCATCATCAACCGAAAAATCAGCCACACATTGTCCACCAAATATCAGATCCCCATTCTGTACGGTTCCCGTTATAACATAATACATTCCATATGTTCCAATGAGTTGTCCGCCAAGAACAGCAAACTGCCCATTCGAAAAAGCTACAGGAATGAAAGTACCCATAGACAATTCACTCATCATCATAAGGCCATCCTGAGACTTAACTATTTCCACCTTTCCGCTATGTTCTCCATCAGCCGGACTTGTATACGAACAATCCCAAGTACCCAACAAATCAGCCTCTTCCATCTCCAACACAACGAAAGAAGTTTCCTTTCCTCCGGTACTGAACAGAATTTTCGCTCCACGGAGCGTTCCCGTCGCATTCACACTTGCAGTAAATACCAACCGTGTCCATCCGTCAGCCTCTTCCTCCGTGTCTTCTACATAAGAAATCCAACTCTTAGCATCCTCAGGAATTTCCACCGTATAGCCCACATTCGATTTAAAGGAATACTCGAAAGTACCACCGTCATAACCAAAAACATGCAATGTCGGCTCATTCCCCAAAGTTGCAAGCGCACCGGACTGAACAACGGGAACTTCTCTAGAATCCGTTCCAGTCGAAATTGTGATTAAAGCCGTACGACTTGTGATTTCTTGCGATTCGGCTACGGTAACATGTATAGTCATACCATCCACACTGACCGTACACCAATCTTTATCGGATGCAGCCGATATTGTACCATATCCGTCCACTATAATGCTTCCCTCACCGCCTACTGCCGTAAAGTCCAAATCCGCACTCTTTATATTCAATATACTCTCCCCTACCGGAGAATCATCGTCATTACATCCAACCAATCCCATACACAAGAAAGGCATCAAAAAGTATAATATCTTTTTCATAATCATTTTTAATCTGTTTGTTTAGTGAATATTGGTGATGTCCAAAGATCCAAATAACCGGCAGAAGGATTCAGCAAGAACCACGAATCAGCTCCAACTGCTCCGTATTCGTCTATCACGAATGAGATGTTCATTCCATTCTCTTCAATCTTTGTTGTCCCTGAAATCACAATGTCTGTAGTCCCATAATATGCTCCATCAGCTGTTCCAGGATAAATATAGAAAGGATAACCGCTGAAAACACCGATCTGCTGCCCTCTCACTTCTATGTCATCGCGAGATACATTATAAGTAAATACCAATTGTAAATTTCCGCTGACACCCACAATCTTAGAAATGTCCGCCACATAAGTGCGACTTTCTTTTTGTACCTCCAAAGTTATTGGGAGCACTCGCGGTTCTTCGAAGAATCTGTTCGCTTCCAAGCTTAAAGTATAAGTTCCTGGATATCGATTATATCCTTCTGGACAATAATAGACAATGCTTGCATCCACCCCATCATCAGTACAGATAAAAGCTCTTGCATCGTTATCCCACTTAAAGTTTTGCATCTGAATCCCATTATAAGTCAATGGCTCTAACATACGAAGACCTTCAGACGTAACAACAAACGGATAATAGGTCATCACCGATTGACCTTCAACCAATTCGTTTATAGTAAAAGCACGGTCATCACGCACTACACTTTCCACAGCCTGCCCGTTTACATTAATTTCAAAAGTGGCAAAATCTGAGTTTTCAGAGATTTCAGCCACATTCTGCAGATACGTCGCCCAGTCCACATCCTCGCTCAAGCGGGTCATTACCATCTCCACACCATACTTCTTTCCGGTCAGTGTTATCGAGTTCGACGTTGTGTCACGCACCACAAACTCATAGTCACCTATCAGCCCCGGCGCATTATACCCCTCCGGTTCACAAAACGAATGAAGAATCTCATTATAAGAATCGAAGCTTATTTCAGTACCCTGATAGGCCTGAACTGTATAAAGTGACTGACATTCTTCACCCACTGCATAATTGCTCGTAGCATAATCGGAAGCCATGGTCACGTTTGTTTCATCGAACTTCATAAAAATGTTGCTGACCCCCCAATCGCCGTCTTCTCCGTAACGATACTCCAGATTCCACCCGTTCGGAGAACTCATCAGCAGTTCCTTTATCCCTGCCACCGATGCATTATCCCTTTCAGCCGATGACTGCTCGAACACATCGTCCTCGCTGAAAAGACACGACTGCATCGTCCAGCTGACACATGCCAGCAAACCATATAAAAATATCCTTTTCATCTCTATTTCCAAACTTAGTTAAACAACAATTCTATCTCATTCTGACGGCGCTGTACCACCTCGCGCAGTTCATCCAAATCAACGCCCCATGAGTCCCGCATGTAATTATATACAATCTCGAACTTCTGTTCCAATATCGGGCGTCCTGTTTCTCCCGCCTGCTGCATGAAAGCCTCCCATGTGTCTGCCGTATTTGTCACGTAAATCGAAACCATCTCGGCAAAATCTTCCGATCCGCGGTCCATCGCATACGCCGAGATGAATCCCTCCTGTCTGGCTTCCTCGTCCTGCATCTGGTACCAGTCAGAACCTATGTAATCAGCTTCCGTTATCCGGTCATAGGCCGGATCATAGGCTTTAGTCTGATTAAGGATATGAGTAAACTCATGATGCATCGTTTTGAAGTAAAACTCGTTCATCATGTCCATATCCAGATTGTTCACATCCAAACCGTTTACCATATAAAGCATCACTTTCATCCCCTGTTCAGCCTGGCCAAGAATCATGCCGGATTCCGTATAAGCCACATTACCGATCATCTGAATAACCTTCGGCACATAAGTGCGGGTCGTTTCGATTCCCCAGATTTCATCATAAGCTTCCATCCAGACATACTTCACGATTCTAGCCAGTGCAAAAGCCTTGTCGTATTCAGCAGGCACCAAGTCATAGTCTACATCGGTTTCATTGTCATCCAGACGGTATTTTACCTCGATATTATACGGATACACGTAATTCTCCAGCAGCCACTGGTCAAACTCGTTCATTTCCGCATCTTCGCCAGTGTCTTCAAAGATACTGTTGTTCTTGTCCACTTCGTTGTCATCGTTGCTGCAAGACACCCATACTCCCGGCAACAGAAACATACACAGATATATCAAAAACTTTTTCATGATTTGTCCTCCTTCCATTAATTGTTTCTAGGGTTAGGCTCCATCCCCGCACTGATTACATCACTCGGAATCTGGATGGCACGTCGCAAGTCGGAAGCATCCATCTGATCCGTCACTTCAACTCTTCCGTCATCCCTCATAAAACGCCGGTATACTGTAATTCCGAAACGCTTGATGTCCAGCCAGCGAAGCCCTTCATGCAGCGTCATGATACGGCGCGCATGCAACACGCAATGAATCATATTCTCCTGAGTGCCCTGCTCCACGGCAAAGTCGGGATGCAGTTCTTTCTTCACCGTAGGCGACGTCGGCGTATAATAGGACAGCGCATTATAGAAGTCATTGATGCTGGTTTCGGTCAGCGGAGTTGTAGTTTTCGTATAGGCACCTTGCCAATTGTTCAGGTCGTTCAAGGCATTTGCATAATCCTTTTTCATTATATAAGCCTCAGCACGGCTCAGCAACAGTTCATCTGTTGTGAATGCAGCATTGACTATATACCCATAACCCGTACCGGCAACGACATCAGTTATCTGGAAATATTGCGCCACCTTCATCGAAATGACTTTGGTTGGGAGAGCAGAAGAATTGCTCCACACATCAGTATAATATACATTGTTATCGGGATTTGCATTAAAACTTCCCCACGGACCGTTTGAACGGTTCGTTTCATAAGAAACTACCGGTCCATGTGCATAACGCTCGCCCAATCCGTAAGGTCCGTTGATATACCCCCAATAAGACTGCACGCTTATCAGCAACAGATTGGCGGAATTTTCCACGTTCACATATTCATTCGGCTGAACCTCACCGTTCACCGAAAGTGTACCCAAATATTCCCAATTACGCAGACTATTCGACGGATTTGCCCCAAGTACCCTTGTTGCATATTCTATCACCTTATCATAATTGCTCAGATCAGCCTGTGTATAATTCAAATAGAAACGCGCAGCGAACGCATAGGCTGCGTTTCTGGTAAAACGATACTTAGGTACTGAATACTTGCTGTCGTCCAGCAAAGGAATTCCCTCCAGCAAGTCGGCTTCTATATTCTTATAAGTGTCTGCAAGCGTGCCTCTTTCATACGACGGGGAAACCGTAGTTTCCAGTTCTTTCATATAAGGTATGCCCAAATCCGTAGAAGCCGTGGAAGTATAGGCCTTGCAGAAAGTTGTGGCCAACAGAAAATGATTGTATGCGCGGCACAGCAACGCCTCCCCTTTCTGTGCATCCATTGAGGAAGGATCCTCCATGTTATCAATCAGATTCAATACCTGATTGGCCGCCGCTATGGATTTGTAACAGTTTTCCCACAAAGCCGCAGGCGAATCCTGATCATTCTGGGAAGTATCTTCCCATCTATATAAGTCCTCCTGCAAACGGTCCATGGCTGCAAAGCGGTCAGGATAAGCATCCGTATTGTCGCTATACATTTCATACATCTCGCATGGTACAGTCAGCGGATATGCTGATACCAGCAAATAATCGGCATTTTCTTCTGTGATTTCGGTCCGAGAATCAGGCATTTCATCCAAAAAATCGCTGCATCCGCTCAGCCCGATTGAAATTCCGATCAATCCTATCGTAAATATATTCTTATTTTTCATACTCAACATTTCCTTTCTTTATCATTATAACCCTAATCTCAAAGTGAACGTAAACTGACGGGGAACGGGCGAAGCCACACCGCCGGCATTAAAGAACTCAGGATCCTGACCATTCAGTTTCTTGTCTGCATAAATCAAGAACAGATTCGTTGCCTGAACTTTCAGTGACAAACTCGAAATCTTAAGCGGACTGATCCATGCTTTCGGGAAATCATACGACAATGAAATCTCTTTCATGCGGATGAAATCACCTTTTGCCACACGCACATCCGAGTAGTTATAGGCATTATATGCATACCGATAATCCGTATTTTCATTATACATACGTGCAGAAATGATAGCCGGAATATTCGTACGGTTCTCATCTCCCGCCAAGGTCCAACGGTTCTTAAACTCTCTGGTCATCGCGCTCAGATCAGAATATTGTGCACTAAACACCGGATTCAGACGAACCACATTACCAAAAGAGTAAGTCATGAAGATGTTAAGACGAAATCCCTTATAAGTAAATTCGTTTCCAAAACTACCAGTAATTGTCGGGTCTGTCGGTCCTTCGTAGATCAAGAAGTCGGTATTATCACGCTCTTGGAAGTTTATGCTTGTACTTGTAATCTCGCCCTGTTCGTTCTCAATCAAAGGAATACCGTTCTCATCAAGCCCTTTAAAAGGTATCGAGAACAAGCCACGCACCGGATAGCCCTGCTTTGCAAAGCCCACCCCGGATATCAGATCCATAACATTGGCGTTCTGCTCCAGTTCGGTCACTTCATTCTTTGCATTCGAAAAGATGAAGTTCGTGTGCCAGTTGAAGTCCTCAGTTTTGATGTTATGAGTAGATAAAGTAAACTCCACGCCATGCGACTTCATGCTCGCCACATTGGCTAACTTCAGGATTGTACCTCCCACACCCTGGGTGTTCACTGCACCGATCAAATCGTAGTTGTTACGCTTGTACCAGTCCAAAGCCAGATTAATCCGATTATCCAAAAAACCAACATCAAGTCCGATATTAAGTTCATGCTTCTTCTCGTATGTTAATTCGCTATTCTCCAGATCTACAATCTGCAATCCCGGCTCTTGAATATCCGCAAACGGACGGTAGGGAATATAGCTGTTGATGATGATATTAGAGTTGGTCACATCAGCCGGACCACGATCGGCAGTCAGCGAATAAGAAGCCTTGAATGTCAAATGAGACAAGGCGGGCTGAATCGGTTTGAAGAAATTCTCTTCATGCACATTCCATGCACCTGAAATGTTCCATGTGGGCAGCCAACGTGCAGAACGGCTCTTCCCCATTCTGTTCGTACCTTCATAACGGATTGTTCCGTTCAAAGAATACCTTCCCTTATAAGAATAGTTAGCGTTCGCAAAGAACGCTACGCTGCGTACAGCCGTATTATCCAAACTGAAATACTGATCTCCATCTTCAATTCCCTTCTTAAAATATTGGTATATGTAATAAGGAGTTTCCCCATTAGCGTATTGCATACCCCATCCTTGGAAGTTAGAGCGTGTACGGTCTATCGAATTGAGCTCCATACCCCCAAACAGATTGACTAAATGAATATCATTGAACATATGGTTCCAGTTTACCGTACCTCGAAAATCATAGCTTAACATCTTGTAATCCGTCCGCCTGTAAATACCTCCTTCCGGAAGAATGGAAATTGGGAGTGCATACGGATTGTCAGGATCTGTGTACAGCAACGGGTTCATGTCCATGATTGTTTTGTCATCCAATCCCGCACGATAGGCTTCTGCCTGATTAGAATTATCCTTGATATTATGTTCTTGAGATGTACCCTGATACTTCACAGCTCCCAATGCGCTGAATTCCAGTCCGGCAATCGGCTTCCATTTCAGTTCACCCTGGAATTTCACATCTACGATGTTCAAATCCATATAGTTGTTCTCCAATTCGTTCAGAATGTTGAACGGTGCATAGTTGCTGGTATAATACTCATTCGGGTCCAGTGTTCTGGAAGTATTCAACGCATATGAATAAGGGTTGATATCGAAATCACGCTTCACTTCTCCGTTTACCGGGTCCACATCTTGGCTCAAGGTTCCCGGAGCTTCCTGCTTACGGTAAGAAGCATTTGCAATCATATTGAAACTTAAATGTTTGGAGATATTATAGGTAGTATTCAAGTTGGCAGTATAGCGCTCCACCTTGCTTCTTTTGTACCACCCCGGATCATACATAGCACTGATTGAAGCATAAAACGAAGCCTTTTCCGTACCGCTGCTGATGCTTACCGAATGATTCTGGCTCAGACTCGGGGAAAACAACTCATCAAACCAGTCTGTGTTCCGCATCTCCGCCTGACGCAAATAAGCGTTCTTATTGCTTTCCGTATTCAGCAGCATGGGAAGTCCCGTATTAGAATCAAATGTGTTCATCAACTGATACATTTTTCCATATACGCCACTTTCCGCAGCTCGGATCGTTTCAGAGAAATTCAGCCATCCCTTTTCTTCCATCTGCTTATAGATGCCCATCTGATCCTGCGAGTTCATGATATTAAAATCATTATAGCTCGGAACCAGACGAGTGGTAAACTCACCCGTATAGTTGACACGGCTTACACCTGCTTTACCTTTCTTAGTGGTCACAACAATCACACCGGCCATTGCACGCGCACCATAGATAGAAGTCGCAGAACCGTCCTTCAGTATTTGGAAACTTTCAATATCGTCCGCATTCAAACCTGCAATGGCAGAACTGATCAGGGTTTCCGCATCACCCGAGGACAACTGGTCGGCACTTACTTCAATAGCATCTTCCATAATCACGCCGTCAACCACCCACAGCGGCTTAGAACTACCATAAATAGACGTAGCACCACGGACACGTATTTTAGGAGCCGTACCGAACGTTCCTGATACATTCTGCACGGATACACCAGCAGCCTTGCCTTCAAGACCGCGACTGATATCAGCCAATCCATCCATCTTCACATCATCACCGGAGAGTTGAACCGCAGCTCCACTAAACAAACGCTTGTCCACCCGCTGCATACCTGTAACGACCACTTCGCCCAGCACTTCCGAATCGGACTCCATCTTGACTACCATATTTTTTTTTGCTTTCACGACCGTAGTCTTCATTCCGATGTAGCTTATCTGCAACTTCACCCCTTCCGCCACATTCAAGGTAAAACGTCCGTCAATGTCTGTAATCGTACCCGTCTTGGTCCCTTCTACCATGATTGAGGCACCTACTATCGGCTCATTGTCTTCCGAAGATACAACAATCCCCGAAATTTTTGAGGACTGAGCCATCGCCCACCCAATTCCTATCAACAGATAGAAATAAAAAATTAAACATCTTCTCATAAACTCTATAAATATTAACATTCAATCAGCTGCGAATATATATACTAAAATTTATAAAAACAAGGAAAATACAAAAAATATGTCATTTCATAAACAAATTCCCATTTCTACAAATAAAGCAGAAATATATAACGAATCAACAAACAAAACGCGGTTAAACTTATTTTTAATAGTAAAATATACACTATATCCAGTGATTTAAAACAATAAAAAGCCATAGATTCGGACTTAAACGAAAAACAAATCATTTACATTTTTCAATAAAATAAAGATATAACAATCAAAATGTCATAACAACCATCCACCGCCAAAAGCTAAAATATATATACAAGTTGCAAAAATATATTCATCAAGCATTGCCCTTTCATTTCCCCATCCGCTAAACCTGCAACGCAAGGCACCCTTTTTTCATTGTATAACAGCCAAAGTGGAAGCACAAAAAAAGAAGGATATGACAGGAATGCATCCACAGACTGCTGCCCGAACTGAGAACAGTCCATGATGCACCTCCCGGCACATCCTTCCCTATATATACCTCTAATATTTTATTATCTGCTCAGCTCGCGCGAACGCTCGCCCAGATAACCGCCGTGATGGCGCTTGCTGTACTCCTCGATCGTAAATCCAGTACGCCTCATGGTTTCTACCACCAGAATGTCACCGATTACGGTCATTACCGTGGTCGATGTGGTGGGAGTCATGCCCAACAAACAAACCTCATCAGGATGTCCCGTTGCCAGACAGATATCCGCAACGTGCGCCAACGGACTTTCCGGATTTCCGGTAATAACGATTTTACGCAATGACGGATCCAGCTTTGCCGCCAATTCGGTCAGCTCCACAATTTCGCGCGTCTTCCCCGAATTAGAAATCAACAGCAAGAGATCATTCTTCTGCAGAATGCCCAGATCTCCATGCTGAGCTTCACTGGGATGCAAAAAGACAGAAGGGATTCCGGTAGAACAGAAAGTGGTAGCAATATTCATCGCTATCTGACCGGCCTTTCCCATGCCGCTAGTCACAAGCTTTCCACCCTTCTCATGCACTTGCTCCACAATCAGCGACACCGCTTTTTCATATGCGTCGGTCACCGGTATATTCAACACAGCCTGAGCTTCCTCCTGCAACAGTTCCTTAATAGTAGTTTGAATCATAAGCCAGATTATATAAATTACATTATTTGTCAAGCATGGCAACCAGTTCGTCAAAAGAGCCGGCCACCAGAATATAGTTATCAATGGAACGGTGAGTGAAATGAAGCCTCCCGAGTTTCTCAAAGAAACGCAGCATTTCATCCCAGAACCCGTCTACATTATATAATATTACCTTCTTGTTGTGGTATCCGATCGAAGCAGAAGCAGCCACATGAAAAATTTCATCCAGCGTGCCGATTCCCCCGGGAAGAGCCACCATCACATCAGACTCCTGCAGCATCAGATCCTTCCGGTCGCTCAAGTTCACGGCATGAAAGTTAATGTCGAGCAAATCGCTCACCCTCCCCGAGTCTTCCAGCTTTGTAGGAACAATTCCCATCAGCATCGCCCCGTTCGCTTTCGCCGCCTGCGCAACAACTTCCATCAGCCCCGTGTTTGACCCGCCATAAATCACCCGCTTCTTGTGCTGCCCAAGCCAGACGCCCAATTCTTCAGCCTTTTCCTTATACACTGGTGCTATCAGGTCGGAAGCGGAGCAGAATATGCCAATCTTATCCATTCTTGTTCTTCTTTCAATTTATCAATACAATGCAAATATCTGTATTTTTTTGAGGAAAGACAATAACTATTGTTGTAATTTTGCCAAGTCAAACCGAATAAGCAAAAAAGAACAATGCCAGTTTCAACATTCATACTGCCCAACGGACTGCAAATCATCCATTCATCAAGCCCTACAGATGTGGCCTATTGCGGATACGCAGTAGATGCGGGCACACGCGACGAATTGCCTCAAGAACAAGGCATGGCACATTTTGTGGAACACCTCATTTTCAAAGGGACAAAAAAACGCCACGCCTGGCACATACTCAACCGAATGGAAGTTGTGGGAGGTGATCTGAACGCCTATACCAACAAGGAAGAAACTGTTATCTACAGCGCATTTCTAAAGGAACATTTCAGCCGGGCAGCCGAACTGCTGACAGACATTGTCTTCAACAGCACTTTCCCTCAAAATGAGATAGACAAGGAGGTGGAAGTCATCATCGATGAAATCCAAAGCTACGAAGACAGTCCCTCGGAGCTGATTTTCGACGACTTCGAGGAACTGATATTCCCCGACCATCCGTTGGGAAGAAACATTCTCGGGAAGCCCGACTTGCTGCGTGAATTTACCAGCAGCGATGCGCTGAACTTTATCGGCAGGTACTACAGGCCCGACAACATGGTGTTCTTTGTCCAAGGAAACATCCCGTTCGACAAAGTCGTGCAGACGATGGAAAAGATAATGACACTGGCCGGAATACAGCCTCAACCGGGAGAAAGAGTCAAGCGCACGGCACCGCACCCTTATTCCCCCTGCCAGCGCATACTGAACAAAGACACCCACCAGTCGCACGTCATGATTGGCGGCAGAGGATATGACGCACACAACGAACGGCGTACAGGCCTGTATCTGCTGAACAACATTCTGGGAGGCCCCGGGATGAACAGCAAACTGAACATCGCGCTAAGAGAGCAGCGGGGACTGGTTTATAACGTAGAGTCAAATCTTACCTCCTACACTGACACCGGAGCATTCTGCATTTATTTCGGCTGCGACAGGAAAGATGAAGAAAAATGCATAAAGCTGGTTCATAAGGAACTTCAGAAAATATGCGAGAAGCCTATGACTTCCTACCAGCTGAACGCAGCGAAAAAGCAAATCATCGGCCAGATAGGCGTATCAGGCGACAACTTCGAGAACAACGCCCTTGACATGGGAAAATGCTTTCTTCATTACAAAAGATACGAAGAAAAAGAAGAAGTGTTCAGGCGCATCGAAGCACTTACTCCGGAAGAACTGCAGGATATAGCGAATGAAATGTTCTCTGACGGATACCTGTCAACGCTCATCTATCACTGAAACATAAAATAACACCAAATAAATACATTTTTCGCCCACTTAGTACAATATAAAAACACAATATCCACAAACGTGTTTTTCTGTCTTTTCACAAAAGGTTTAAAGTTTGTAACTTGGAACTGTTTTTAATGAAAGGACGATGATACATAACACTGCAACAAACAAAAAGATAGAAGAGAAGCTGGCAGAATGGAAAAAACAAAAGCACTACCTTCGCCCAAGAATCACAATCATGCATCTCAGCAAGGCTATAGGCATCAACCGGACATATGTATCCAACTTCATCAATAATACCTACGGACTGAACTTCAACACATGGATCAACCACCTCCGGATAGAAGAAGCCAAAATCAAAATGTCGCTCTCCAACCGGAGAAATCTTGCGGAAATTGCCGAACAGGTGGGATTCACCGACCTCGCGCATTTCAGCAAACAGTTCAAGAGCAAGGAGGGCATGTCCCCCTCCGAATGGAGAAAAAATGCATAAGGCCTTTATACATGGAGCGAACATGAGCAGAACCGGCAAGCAGCCTGTCGGTTTCCACAGGGTATCTGAGCTCCAAAAGACACAAACAGGCGACTGCACGATACTCTCTGTATCCGACACCATGCCGGCTCGAACGGAATTGCTGATGCAAGAGCCTGCCGTTTTAGAAACTGTTTTGAATTTCTCCAAAAAGTTTTTCTTGGCTTGATGTATTCGTTTTCGTGTGTGCTTTGGGCTATTTTTTGGTCTTTTCCGCTTCTGTTTTTCGTCAGATAGCCCGCTATCTTCCTCATCACACAAACGGAAATGCCTCAAAAACTCATCCCAAATCAGCACACGATAAATTCAAAACAGTTTCTTAATTTTCCAATAAAGTAATGTTCATCAGGCTCTGAAAGCTGCCGATTCTAGCAAAACAGTCTGTCTTCAGGCTAAAGACATGCATCTTCAGGCTGAAGATATATATATCCAGACTGGAGATCTGCATCTCTAGACTGGAGATTGAATTTTCCACAAAAAATCCCCTTTTTCATCGGATGAACAAAAAAGACACTCCCTCCTTCCAACAGGATAGGCCAACAATTTCGCTTCACATGCAATTAATGAACGGCAAGGGGAGGTCGGGAAACTAAAAATTAGTATCTTTGCTCTCTCTAAAAACAAGCAGACAAACAAATTATATAACTACGATGAAAATAGAAGACAGACTGGCTGCCGCTGCCGCGGATGCCGTGAAAGCACTTTACGGATGCGAAGCCGCTCCGGGAACGCTGCAACTGCAAAAGACGAAAAAAGAATTTGAAGGACATCTTACGCTGGTGGTTTTCCCTTTCCTGAAGATGTCAAGAAAGAGCCCTGAACAGACCGCTCAGGAAATCGGCGAGTACCTGAAACAACACGAACCTGCCGTAGCGGCATATAACGTGATAAAGGGATTCCTGAATCTTACCATTGCACCGCAAATATGGATTGAAATGCTGAACCATATTGACGCCGATGCAGAATGGGGAATCACGAAGGCGGGGGCAAACGCTCCGCTGGTCATGATCGAATATTCATCGCCCAACACCAACAAGCCGCTGCACCTGGGACACATGCGCAACAACTTGCTGGGCAATGCTTTGGCAAACGTAATGGCCGCCAATGGGAACAAAGTGGTAAAGACAAACATCGTGAACGACCGGGGCATCCATATCTGCAAATCAATGCTGGCATGGCTGAAATACGGCAACGGAGAAACGCCGGAATCCTCAGGCAAGAAAGGCGACCACCTCATCGGCGACTATTACGTGGCTTTCGACAAGCACTACAAAGCAGAGGTGAAAGAACTTCAAGCTAAATACGAAGCGGAAGGAATGGACGCCGAACAGGCTAAAGCCAAAGCCGAAGAAGAAGCGCCGCTGATGAAAGAGGCGCGCGAAATGCTGCGCAAATGGGAAGCGAATGATCCGGAAGTGCGTGCGCTCTGGGAGAAGATGAACAACTGGGTATACGCCGGATTCGACGAAACCTACAAGATGATGGGAGTCAGCTTCGACAAGATCTACTATGAATCGCAGACGTATCTGGAAGGTAAAGAAAAAGTGCTTGAAGGACTTGAAAAGGGACTGTTCTACCGCAAGGAGGACGGATCGGTATGGGCCGACCTCACTCCGGAAGGACTTGACCAGAAGCTGCTGCTGAGAAGCGACGGCACATCGGTCTATATGACGCAGGACATCGGAACAGCCAAGATGCGCTTCGAAGACTATCCTATCGACAAGATGATCTACGTAGTAGGAAACGAACAGAACTACCACTTTCAGGTATTGTCAATCCTGCTCGACAAATTGGGATTCAAATGGGGAAAAGACCTCATCCACTTCTCCTACGGAATGGTAGAACTGCCGGAAGGCAAAATGAAGAGCCGTGAAGGTACAGTTGTCGACGCAGACGACCTGATGGAAACGATGATCGAAACGGCGCGCGAAACCAGTGCCGAGCTGGGCAAGCTGGACGGACTGAGCAAGGAAGAAGCAGAAAACGTGGCACGCATCGTAGGACTCGGAGCGTTGAAATATTTCATCCTGAAAGTGGACGCACGCAAAAACATGACTTTCAACCCGAAGGAATCGATCGACTTCAACGGGAATACAGGTCCGTTCATCCAATATACCTACGCACGTATCCGTTCCATTCTGCGCAAAGCTGCCGAAGCAGGAATCAGCCTGCCCGAAACGCTTCCCGCTGACATAGAGCTTAATACAAAAGAAGAGGAACTGATACAGAAACTGGCTGATTTCCGTGCCATCGTAAAGCAGGCCGGAACAGACTACAATCCGTCTATCCTTGCCAACTATGCATATGATCTGGTGAAAGAATACAACCAGTTCTACCACGACTTCAGCATCCTGCGTGAAGAAAACGAGGCACGCAAGATTTTCCGCCTCGTGCTGAGCAAGAACGTAGGGAAAGTGGTGAAGCTGGCCATGGGACTGCTGGGAATCGAAGTTCCCGAACGCATGTAATCCGCAAACAATGGCAAAGCCCAAATTTTATACTGTCTGGAAAGGCGTCTGCCCGGGGGTATACTCCTCGTGGCAGGACTGCCAACAGCAGATCAAAGGCTTCAAGGGAGCCATGTACAAGTCTTTCAGCACGAAGGAAGAGGCCGAACGGGCGTTGGAAGAACCTGCCCATCTGCATTGGGGAGCTCAAGCCCAGACGCCGCCTCTCGCCGACAGGCTTCCTGAAGGATTCAACACCAACTGCCTGGCTGTAGACGCTGCATGCAGCGGCAATCCGGGACCCATGGAGTATCGGGGTGTTTATCTAGCCACCGGCGAACAGATTTTTCACTACGGACCGGTTTACGGGACAAACAACATCGGCGAATTTCTGGCCATTGTCCACGGACTCGCCCTGCTGAAACAGAAGAATCTGCAGATGCCCGTCTATTCGGACAGCAGAAACGCCTTAAACTGGGTGAAACAGAAGCAATGCAAGACCAAGCTGGAACGTACAGACAAAACCGAAGCCTTGTTCCAGCTCATCGGACGGGCGGAGAAATGGCTTAAGGAAAACAGCACCAACTGTCCGGTATTGAAATGGGAAACTGACCGGTGGGGAGAAATACCCGCAGACTTCGGAAGAAAATAACTGCCCCTCCAATCTCCTTCAAGGGGAAGTTGAGGGGAGTTCCTTTTTTTAATTGTATAGTATCTATATGAAAAAGAGATTCCTTTATCTGGGCCTGTTCTTCGCAACAGCCCTCTTGCTGTTCATCTTCCAGAAACCGCTCTTTATGCTCTACAACGACAGCGTGGGAAGAGGAGTGCCGTTGGCCGAATACTTCCGGGTCATGTGGCACGGAGCAAGCCTGGACGCAGCCGTAACCGGCTACCTGATTGCGCTTCCATGGCTCGTCACACTGATCAGCGTGTGGTTCAAGAAGTTCCCGCTCCGGAAAATACTGACAGGATATTATGCACTGATTGCCTTGCTCATATCACTCATCTTCATGGGCGACATGTCCCTCTATCCGTTCTGGAACTTCAAGCTGGACGCTTCGGTGTTCTTCTATCTCGAATCTCCACAAAACGCAATGGCCAGCGTTTCCGCCGGATTCGTCATCCTGAGAATCCTCTGCATCCTGCTGCTTTCGGGACTGGGCACATGGATTCTGTACCGGATTACACCGCGTATGCTTCCTTCCGCCAAAAAGAAACTGTTGGGAAGCCTCGGACTGATACTCACAGGAGGTATCATCTTCCTCATCATTCGCGGCGGAGTGACCGAGTCGACTTCAAATATCGGACAGGTATATTATTGCAACGACGAGTTTCTGAACCATTCCGCCGTCAACCCGGCTTTCAGCCTGCTGGCGTCGGTCAGCAAAACCAAAGACTATGCAGAACAGTTCAATTACTTCGGAGAAGCAGAACGCAATTCACTGTTCAACGGACTGTATCCGGTCAAAGGTGAAAACACGGCGGAACTGCTCAAGACCAAACGCCCCAACATACTGATCATACTGATGGAAGGGTTCGGAGGAGCAATGGTGGAATCGCTGGGAGGAGTGAAAGGCGCCAGTCCGAACATCGACCGGCTTTCCAAGGAAGGGATCTGGTTTTCCCGATGCTACGCAAACAGTTTCCGGACAGACAGAGGCACTATCTGTACGTTCAGCGGATACCAAAGCTTCCCGGATCTGTCTGTCATGAAAATACCGGCAAAAAGCCGCACGCTTCCTTCCATTGCCGAAAAGTTGGCGAAGGAAGGCTACCGCACGGATTTTCTGTATGGAGGCGACATCAACTTTACCAACATGAAAAGCTACCTGCTGGGAAGCGGCTACCAGCATCTGACAGCTGACATCGATTTTCCGTCCAGCCAGCGGCAAAATGCTTGGGGAGTAAACGACGACATCACATTCGATTATCTGTATGACCAGCTCATCGGGCGCAAGGAATCTCCCTGGCACACGGCATTCCTCACCCTGAGCAGCCACGAACCGTTTGAGGTGCCTTTTCACAAGCTGGAAGAAGCACGTCCGAACGCATTCGCTTTCACCGATGACTGTCTGGGGAGGTTTGTTGAACGCATCCGCAAAACTCCGGTATGGGACAACCTGCTGATAGTCTGCCTGCCCGATCATGGCTTCTATTATCCGGAAGAAGGACATCCGCAGGACGAACGTATTCACCGCATCCCGATGCTCTGGCTGGGAGGCGCGATAAAGCAGCCGATGGTTGTAAACAAGATCATGAACCAGACAGACATGGCCGCCACATTGCTGGCTCAAATGGGAATCAGCCACGAAGAATTCAGTTTCAGCCGGAACGTGCTGGGAGAAGAATACACCTATCCTTTTGCCTACTGGACTTTCGGAGGAGGGTTTGCCTTTGCGGACAGTACGGGAGTCACGCTATTCGACGTGAATGCCGACCGCCCGATACTGGAGCGTCCGGCAGCCGACAAGAACCGTATACTCCGCGGCAAGGCAATACTGCAAAGCTCGTACGATGACTTGGGGGCAAGATAAAAAGAAAGACAAAGGCACAGAGAATGAAAGCAGACGCTTATATCTCCGTGCCCTTTTCAAAAGACGCTATAAAACCTCAATGCTGTCAATCAAGCACAATCTGTGCAGTATGTGTCCGCCCACGATAAGCTCTCTCCTCATTGAGCGAAGTGAATGTATATGACTGAGATTTGCGGTTCTTTTCTACCGTTACGGTCAATGTGGAAAGATTGCGTGCCGGATCCGAAACAGAAACGTCAAACGCTGTTTCACCCGATTTCTTTATCATCAGTGCACACGGATTGTCCACCGTAATGAGCAGCCCGTCCAGACTTATCTCTCCTTTCTTATAGAATATGGCCTCAACCGTTCCGTCACGAGAGTCACTCACCGCCTGCACATCCGCCGTATTGCTGATAATGTCCACATTACAGTTATACGTTTGCATAGCCGACTTTCCGATGCCAGGAACAAGTATATAAGCATACGTAGCCGGAGCCTCAGCTGTAGGGTTCTCGTGATTAATCCAGATAGTGCATACATCCTCGCTTACAGCATTCTTGCTCTGCGATTCGTTGATGTCGAACCATGAGCCGGAACGGCTTCCTTTCGTTATGTTTACTTTCTGTTCAACAGGGAAGAAATAACCTACATTCCGATGCCAGATATAATCTACAGGCTGATCTGTAACATCGGAAGCGACCATTGTTTCCGCTCCTCCGACAGAATATACCGCATCTCCCTCTGCAAGGCATTGTTCAACCGCCGTATTGATCGGATCTGACATCGCAGCCTGAATATCGCTTCCCAGACATACGATACGGCCATCAAGGAAGAAATATCCCTTGCGCGCTGACATATCCAGCCCGTCATTCTTATAAATGGAGCGGAATCCGGCCAGTCCGGTCTTTCCGTCGGACAATCCTCCGCAGAAGTCGGCTTCTCCCCGTACGCCCCATTCGGCAGCCAAAGGTATTTCGCTAACCTGCGGACAAGTGACTCCTGGCACACGTGTCCAGTTCCACACAGGAAAGATATTGTAATATTCATCCCCTTCTACACCCAGCGAAAGCGAACCGTCGCTCATAAAATATCCTTTCAGATTCTCCAGATTACCGTTCTCGCAACGGGAAGTACGGTTAGACGAAAGACGCAATCCCACAGAATAGTCAGGACCTTGATAAGCAAGATAGTCACCAATATAATGATAGACAAGGCGGCCGGACTGAGAAGTGTAATCCGCACTTCCGTTCAGCAGAGCAATTCCCTGCTCGTAATCAGCCGCATGCTCCGGATCAATCTGTTTCAATTTTTCCAAAGTGCGGGTAAAGGTAGTACAATTGAGCGCATTTGCACGGCTCACGCTTCTTCCCACGACGTTGAAAAACTGTACATGTCCGCGAATACTCGGAAGATAAGTGTCGCACACGAAGCTATGGAGCGTACGCAACTGGTTAGCCGTGGGAGGATAGTCAGTACCTACAGTATAAGTTGCCAAACGAGTCACCCCACTAAGCATTACAGGAGCATAACCTCCGATGTAAAGCTGTGCTCCGTGCTGGAAGTAAGAATAGTCGTATTGTACTCCTTCCTCACCCGGATTCACCTGATCTAACGGGCGGAATGTATGAAACACTGCATAATCTACTGTTTCCTTATCCGACTGCAAGCATCCGCGATAGAACCAGTGCAGGGCGACATCCGACTTGTTGGCTCCTGTCTGTTCCGACGGGTTTCCCCCATCTTCTACAAACCATTCGAGCAAGTCACTCTCCAAATCTTCAGGAAGAGCTGTTGCTCCATAGCGCATCAATATAAGAAGCACGCATACATCTTGCGGAACGGAAATCTGATTGTGATACCAGTTATCACTTGCAGGACGCACCACATTCCAATAAGTCAGACCGTTTACTATTGCATTATACAAATCCTCGTTGCCATAGAGCGAACTTCCTTCTGTCACATAAGCCTGTACCATCGGTTTGAGCCGGCTCACATGCTGCAAGGGAACCCATTCGGGAGTATAGGCGGTGGAAGAATAGTCTATATCTGAAAACGAACCGTTTTCCGTGATCTGCCCCATCCACTTCTGCGCATTCGCATCGGCTCCCGTGGGAGTAGAAGGAAGGTTTTCATCCTTCACTCTTCCCATCATCTTCTGACACATTTCTACAAAAGCAGGGTCTGGAGTTTCGGGTTCTTCCCCCTCGTCGGGAAGAGGAGTTTCCTGCGTTATAGGGTCTTCATCGCTGCATGAAACAAGCGTCTGCGAAAGTCCGCCCAAAAGAAAGGCAGAGCCGCAGAGGATACACAAATATCTCAATCGCATCATATTCTTTTGTTCTTAAAGTTTTCACTATAAAGTTAATGTTTTTTCCCGGCCCATTTCCCCGGAGATATCAGTACATCTCCGGAAAAATGAGCGGTCAAATTTATTCTTCTGACGGGTCAACTGTTTTCAGGGAAACGTCATCAAGCCAGAAGCTAACCGGTTTTGTATCCTTGCCAACGAAGCTCGACTTGTTCGTGCTGGCATCAGACTCTTCGTACTTCCATACCTCATGCATATAGACACCAACCATAACCAACTGATTTTCCGGAATATCTACATCCACACTATAATAGGTCCATTCCGTTCCGGCTTCTCCTGTCAAGACAGGCCACAAAGTCTTTGCCTGACCGTCTGCTATTGCATTTGTTTTAGTTATTACAAACTGCGTGCCATTTTCATCAATATAAATGCAATCCAACAAATCCGGACATTTGTTATTAGTTGCAAAAGCAAGATTATCTTCCGTGCTTGCAAAAGCGACATAAGCATAAAATGGCGATTTCTCAGTTCGGTCACTCTTAGCATAAAAACCCAAGCGATACTTGCCAGCCGACACATTCTGCATCGGATAACGCAAGAATGTCTGCCATTTATTAGGAGCTGTTGTAGCGTATTTCAAGGAATGCCCTCCATCTTCTTCCACAACTTCCAGCGTTGTATTATTCTTAGGCCCCTTAACCGACCATGTGTTTGCACGAGCGTAAAAATCCGTCCACAAATTATCTTGTACGATTGCCGGCTCCTTCCCTGCATCAAATGCACTTTCAAAACCGCCATTCTTTACAACTTCAACAGGGACGAAGATTTCTTCTTCCTCTTCCTCATCAGGCTCATCACCTGCAAGCTGGTAATAGTTCACATAGTCAATCTTCATCTCAGCAGGAAAAACCGATGTGTCCACGCCCCAGTTTCCACCTTCAGTTCCGCCTACAGCCAAACTGATTGCCAAATAGAAAGGCTGGTCGAAAGGCCATACATCTGCTCCGGCATCCATATCCTCCTTTGCATAGGAAACTACCACATTGTCGTCAATCAGAAGATCCATCTGACGCTTGGTCCATACCAATGAATAAAGATGATACTGTTCGTCCAAGGCATCCATCGCCGTACTTGCCTCCGGCAATGTTTCCAAAGCGCCGCTTTCGGTCTGCGAAGTATGGAAGGCAGACTTTACCGTAGAATGCGCCGCGTCATCACCCCATACATATTCCATCAAATCAATAGCCGCATATTCACCCGGGAACTCATCGGTAGCCGGAAGCAGACGGATGGAGGGCCACAAGCCTCTTCCAACGGGAATCTTTGCTGATATATCGATCCGTCCGCGCTCGAATGAAACTTTGTCGCGCGTAATGACCGATCCCGAAGAATAATCAAAATGATAAGCTCCGCCTGTATAGGCATTCGTTCCGTCATGGGGATCAGCAAATGCTCTCAACACAAGTTTTCCGCTATCCAATTTCACCGCAGACACATCATTGAGATAGTCCTGCAGTTCGCTGTTCCTCTGATATCCCTCTTCGGCTGTCCAGGAAGAAGCGGACGGAAGGCCTTCACCCAAAAAGTCCTCCGACCACACCAGCTGATAGCCCTCGTATACGTTTTCTTTCACATGGGTCACATAAATCCTGTCCATGTTCAAATCATCGTCCTTGCACCCGATAACAAGCGTGCACAGGAACAGTCCGAGAATTATTCTGTTTTTCATACGCTACTTTCTTTTTTATTCCGCAACTTCCCATCCCGGATTCTGGGTGAGATTTCTGTTCACAAACACCTCATTCTGAGGTATCGGATAGAGATACATCTTGTCCTCCCAGGTACGGGTCTGCACCTGTACACGGGTATAAGCGTTGTTCAGTTTTTCAATACCATAGATGTTACGCACCACCTCACCTATTTTCCACCGGCGGATGTCCCAGAAACGATGGTCTTCGAAAGCCAGTTCAATGCGTCTTTCCTTTCGCACCTTTTCACGGAACTCCGCCTGGCCGGAAGCCACTACCGCAGGCATTCCTGCTGCCGCACGCACTTCATTAAGTGCCTGACGCGCAGACTTCACACAATACTCATCCGTATAGTCCGGACCCTGCCATTCGTTCATTGCTTCTGCATAGTTGAGCAACACTTCCGCATAACGGTAACCCGGATAATGGTGATATTTCTTCACGGGCGTAACAGGATCGAGCGATACATTCTCGTTCATCAGTTTTTTCAGATAATATCCCGTCAGAGTTCCTCCATCTATCGAAGCACTATTCCTTCCGCCTGCAAGTGGTTCAACCGGCACACCCATCCAAGTCATCCCGTCACCGATAACAGTCAGATACAGACGAGGGTCGCGAGTGGGATTGCCTGCATTGTCATAATACATGTTCGCCACATGCGAAGGATTGTTCCAGTCGAACGGTGTGCCATCCTTCATCTCAAAATCATCTACCAGGTTCTGTGTCGGAGTTGTTCCTCCTTCAGCCCCCTCAAATCCTATAGGCATATTGTTCGCCTCGAACGTGTTGTCCTCATTGTTTTCCGTCCAGAAAATCAGCTGCGGACTGTTCAGCACAATGTTTCCTCCTTCTGCATTGTAAAGCGGGTCGGAAGCAATGGAAGGCAGGGAATATTTGCCCAGCCCAATGACATCGTACGCAGCCTTGGCCGCCGCCTCCCATTTTGCGGAAGCGTCGCCCGTTCCGGCAAAGAGCGGACTTGCCGCATACAGCAATGCGCGAGCACGGATAGCTAATGCAGCCCCGCGGGTCACACGCCCTGTTTCATTAAAGAAGTCCGCCTGGTCTAAAGGCAATTCCGGCGCCACGGCCGCACATTCTTCAGCAACAAAGGCTATCACATCCTGAAAAGATGTTTTTGTAACCGAATTTATCTCATCAAGAGAATAAGTGCGAGTAAGCAAAGGCACATCTCCGTAACGTTTGGCCAGTTCAAAATAATACAGCGCACGCAAGACTCTCACTTCATGCTTGTACATCTCGGTCTTTGCCAGATTGTCTTCATAGTTGGGATCCCACTCAAAACGTTTCAGATTGTCCTCCGAATAATTTTCAAGAAACGAATTGGCATCATGAATCACCCCATAATACGTTCCCCACTTGTCATCTACCAGATTGATAGGACTCCAGGCATTCGAATAAATCTTATATACGGCATTGCTGCTCCAAGTGTATACAGCATTGTCCGTAGCCGATTCGCGAAGTGCATTACTGATCACTCCATAATCTTCCGGAACCTCACGGTAAACAGCCGAAGCCAGCCGGGTAACATTGTTAAAGTAGCCGTAAGCGTCCGACTTGTCCATTCCCTGCGACTCATCAAAATCGAGATAGTTGCAGGAAACGAGGCCGACGGAAGACATCAGTATATAAATCAATTGTTTTCTTAACATAGCATTGTTCTTTAGAAGTTAATGTTCAATCCGAAATAGACGGAAGTCATATCGGGATAGTTTATCGTCAGGTCCTCGCAGTTCATATACTTTATATGATCGATCGAGAACAGATTATTGGCTCTGACATATACCTGGCATTTATCCATTTTCATCGCTTTAGCCCACTTGTCCGGCAAATTGTAATAGATATTCAGGTTGCGCAGCTTAAAATAAGAACCGTTTTCAAGCCACTGCGTACTGTTGCGGAAATTGTTCGCATTGTCAAGCGTTGTCAGACGAGGCACCGTAGCAATATCCTTTGTGTCTTCGGTCCAGCGTATATTGTCTTCCAGATACCACTGTGTCAAATTACTGTTACCATTGCGCATGGGCCAATATACACTCCGCACATTAAGCATCTTGCTGAACTGGCCTACTCCCTGAAATACCATGTCCATTCCAAAGCCACGATACTCAAATCCAAGGTTGATGCCATAATAGATTCCCGGAACCGTAGTAGAGTATCCGATAGGCACAACATCATAGTCATCAATGCGTCCGTCACCGTTCTGGTCCTTGTATTTGATATCACCAGGACGCACATCTGAGAACAGTTGCGAAGGACTGTTGTTGATGTCCTCCCAATCATTAAAGTAACCGATAGCCTCCAGTCCATAGCACTGGCCCACGCGGTCACCTTTCTTAGAAAGATAGTCGTAGGGCTGGTATCCTTCTCCATTTTCTTCTACCTCAGTCTTCAGCCAGGAGAATGTACCTCCCACATAATAATTGAAATCACGTCCGGCCTTGTCCGCCCATTTTACGCCCAGGTCAATGCCTTTCGCATTCATTTGTCCAATGTTCTGCTGGGGAATTCCGGTTCCGATTACGGCTGAATACATGTTGGTCCCGTCTACAAGCATATCCTTTCTCTTGTCATAATAACCGTCGAAAGTTAACGACAGGCGATTGTTCAGCATACCCAAATCCAAGCCTACATTATATTTGTCAGACATCTCAATAGTCAGATCTGTTATCGGAAGCGTTCCTGCGATTATTCCTCCGAAACCCACTGGCGGATTCTGGAACTGTGCACCTCCCGCGGTAATCCAGAAGCGTTCGTCCAAGTCATATGCAATGTCATCGTTTCCGGAACGTCCCCATGAAGCACGCAACTTCAGAAAGTCAAATACAGACTGGTTCTTCATAAAGTTTTCATTGGAGATTATCCAACCGGCAGATACCGCAGGATAAGTGCGGAACTTATCTCCATCACTCAGCACACTGGTGCCGCTACGGTTCACCACAACATCAAGCATATACTTTCCAGCATAATTATATCCTCCTGTAAAGATATACGACTGACGCTTGCGTGTATTGTTGCGTCCCATAGGAGTATAAGACTCCTGACGGTATTGCAAAGTTCCGGTCACACCATGCAAGCCGAACGCACGATCATAACCAACCTTCGCATCAATTACCAGACGGATGAACTGGCTGTTCAGCCCAGTGTTCGATACAGACAAGGCACTGTTATCACCCCTCACCTCTTTGCGGGACGTATAATCGCCGGTAGCCGGCAAACGGACTGGTGTATTGATTTCATAATCATAGTTCTTGCTTCCTGTTTCCTGAAACACTGCATCATTATCGTATGCAATCCCGACTTCAGCCTTCAGCCCTTCTGTCCACATCGACAAATCCTGAAGAATCCGCAAGTCAGATTGCAGCAGGCGGCGGTTTGTCTTATAATATCCCACATCCGCAATCTGCGCAATGGGATTCTTTCCGAACATCTCATCGCCTCCCCATAAATTCGTAGTCGTACGGATAGGAAATGCCGATGCTGGCGTGTGATACAGAGATGCATAAATATTCTCTTCCGTAATGTTCGGACGATTCTCTTCACGCAACAGTCCGAACATAGATAAAGCCACCTTCGTATACCGGGTTACATCAACATCCAGATTCATCCGCACGTTCAGATCATATTTACGCATCTGCGAATTATAACGTTCCGTAAATGATTTGCTCCATGATTTGCTTAAGATGCCATAATCATTCTTGTAGTTGATCAGTGTATAATAGCGCAGTTTGTCACCTCCTCCGCGGAAAGAAATATTGAACTGATTGTTTACCGAATGCTTGCGTTGTGCAGCATCCAGCCAGTCCACGTTAGGATACAAGTCCGGGTTAGATCCATTACGGAAAGCGGTAAGAGCGGCCTGGTCATATTGCAAAGTCAATCCGTCATAATACAAAGCCTCGTTCTTCATCAGGGCATATGTATAACCGTCTACAAATTCCGGCTCATTGACAGGAATTCCCATGCCGTATGTATAGCTTACATCAATATCACGCTCCTTATATTGTCCGCGTTTCGTTGTCACCATAATTACTCCGCTGGCACCTCTTGTTCCCCAAAGCGCTGTAGCCGCTCCATCTTTCAATACGGATACGCTTTCTATTTCCAGCGAATTCAGATATTCCAGATTACGGGGAATCCCATCAACAACAATAAGAGGTGACCGCCCCATCTGACCATGAATGGACAAACTGGCCCCTCCACTTGAATAGCTTGTATTCTGCTGTACAGTCAGTCCCGGAATCAATCCGTATAAGGCATTGCTTATGTCTGGGGTAGAATTCCTCCAGATATCTTCTCCTGACAGGGTCGCAATCGACTGTGTCTGGTTTTCCGCTGTACGTAAGACTCCCCGGTTCTCAATGGCCGCATCCCGTGATTCAAGACTGACATTCACCACAGGCGAATCAATCCACACACGTTTGCTGCGACAATCCGCATAAACCACTTCTATATAATCACCCTGCTCGGCCTCGATTGCAAAGGCACCGTCCTGATCTGTCAGAACGCTCTTACCCGGATTCCCGACAACAGAAACCACTGCTCCCAATACGGGAAGTTCCCGACTGTCTTTCACGGTTCCGGTTATGGTATGCTGAGCCGCCGCCGACAACGATACGGCTGCAAAACTCAAAGCCAATATATAATTCTTTCTCATTGTTACTATCTTTTATTTATCATTCATTCTTACCATCCGGGATTCTGAACCAACCCGTACTTCTTGTTGATTTCCTCCAGCGGAATCGGACACAGATAATAGCGGTTACTCCATTCCTCAACCCACACCCGACGGTTTTCCATACCTTCCTTGATTTCATAACGGAAATGACGCTGTTTCACCGGCTTCTTGCTGTCATCCGGATCCAGATAATCCGGATAAATCTCAAGCCTCCGCAAAGGCACGTCCAAATAATCCTTATGTTTCCAACGGACAATATCGTAATAACGCACCTCTTCATAGCCGAATTCCAAAGCACGTTCTTTCAAAATCGCTTCACGCAGGGCTTCTCCCGGAGCGGCCCTTTCCGGAGTCAACGGCCACATATCCACACGGCCCCGCACCAGATTGACATAATCATAAGCTGTACGTCCGAACTCATCCCGCTGCTCTGCAATGCCCAACTCATTCATAGCCTCAGCAATATTCAAATAAACCTCAGGAAGACGCATCAACGGACACTGATAAAACTTGTTCTGCAACTCATTCAACTGATCCTGCACGTGCTTGCGCATAGCAAAGCCTGTATATCCCTGAGCAGCCCAGCGCCAGTTCTGTCCTCCCCCCATAAACTTTGGCTGTTCGCGACCTCCCTGATAGATTTCAGCCTCACGAGCCCAAAACTTGTCGCCGTTCAGAACCACTGTTTCGTACAGACGGGGATCACGCAACTCGTTTCCATCCGCATCAAAGAAAGGATAGTCACGATGATCGGGATTGTCCCAGCTGAACTCCGTTCCGTCTTTCATCTGGAACATATCCACATAGTTCAAAGTCGGCGTACAAACCAAATAACGAACCTGATTTATGGCATTTCCATTCAAGTCCCATCTGATCCAGCGGTGGCTGGAGATAAGTACTTCCTTATTATAACGTTCAAAATAACCGGTATAAAAGTCATTCCGGGGATTCCCTGTATCAACCAGCTTGTAGAACTCTCCATTTTCCTGATTCTTGCGGAGAAAATCCAGTCCGGCATCCAAAGCATCCTGCCAGCGGGCATTATCCTGATTTCCCCACCATACATAATGCTTGTCGGCAGCTTCCCCTGCCATATAAGGTTCATTACTGTTGAACAGCGGACTAGCAGCAAAAAGCAGCAGACGCGATTTCAAGGCCAAAGCTCCTGCGGCCGTCATACGCCCGTCATCGGCAGCACTGACACTCCAAGGCAGCAGTTCGGCCGCCTCATCGATCAGCGCACAAATTTTCTGGACAGCCTCCTCCACCGTCATCCGTTCCATATTCATGTCATCATCCGGCTTATAGGCATGATCAACCCAAGGCATACCGCCCAAGTTACGGAACATCTGTACATAATGATAGGCAATGATCATCTTCGCCTCTCCTTTGCGTATGCGTTTCTCTTCTTCGGTCATGTCCGGCACCCGGTCAACATTCTCCAAGAAGATATAAGCCTGACGAATGCCATACGTGGCCGAGAACTCGCCATGCTCCTCATTGTACATCATGGAATAAGCACTTCCTGTTGATTCAGAAGATGTCAGCGTACCCTTGTGGTATAGTGAACCTCCCGCCTTGTTATGGTCCGCCAAATCCGTTATTGATTCCAGCACACCCCAATTCAAACGGTTGTTATGCGGCATAAAGTCAGGCAACGAATGATAGACCTGATTCAAAGCCTGCTCAGCATATACCTTCTTGGCATAAACGCTGTCTATGTTCATTTCATCGCTTATCGGCTTTTCCAGAAACTTGTCACCGAACTTAAAGTCCTCGCAACTCATAAAGGCCAGAGAAGCCAACAAGGAATATCCTATTATATGTTTTTTCATAATCGTATCATTTAAAAAGTTAAGTTGACACCGAAGTTGAATATCTTAACCACCGGATAAGTATCACCATACAGGTCCGGATTCGATTCCGGATCCATAATGCCAAACTTGTCGAATGTCAGCAGATTATAGGCAGTAAATTTCAATCCCAACTGGCTGATGCCGATTTTCTTCAATCCGGAATATCCGGTAAAATTATAGCCTACTGTCAGATTCTTCAGCTTTAGATACGAACCGTCCTTCACCCACAGCGTGGAAGTTGCAGAGTTATGGCTGGAACTGTTAAAAGAAAAACGGGGCTGTGTTGCCGTAGCAGCCGTTTCGGGCGTCCAGCGGTTATCTACCTGATACTGCATCAGACCGCGTGACTCATTGTTGAACGGCTTGCGGAAATGGTCAGCCAGCAGAAGCGAACGCTCGGCTGTTCCCGTCCAGTTCATGGAGAAGAAAAAGCCTTTATAGCTTGCCCCAAAGTTCAGACCGAACGTATAGTTCGGATTTTCCGAGAAACCGATTTTCGTGATATCATGCTCCACATCAATCGAACCGTCGTTGTTCAGGTCCTTGTATTTGGCATCGCCCGGATATACGGGAACCGTAGGCCTGGGCAAACCCTCTTTCAGTTCTCCGTCAGCCGTAAAGTCATCTTCAGAATAAAAACCTTCGGCTACATAACCAAATATAGAGCCGACCGGCTGTCCGGTATGCCACATATAAGGTTCATTCGGTTCCACCTCATCCTGAAACACGATTTCATTTTCCGAATGAGAAACGTTCGCATTAATATAATAATCGAAGTTTTCGTTCACCCGCTCAGACCAGCCGATTTCAATTTCATAACCTTTGTTGTTCACTTTACCCATATTCACCACCGGCAGCAGATCAGAGGTCAAAGCAGTCATCCCCGGAATAGTCTGACGAGAGATCAAGATGTCTTTTCTACTCTCACGAAAAACATCCACCTTCACTTTTAAGCGGTTTTTCAAGAAATTCATGTCAACTCCATAATTCTGCTTCAAAGCCGTTTCCCAAGTCACATCAGGATTACCCAGACGGCTTTCAACCGCTCCCTTCAATGCAGTGGAGTTGTTCAAGCCGAAATTATAGCCCCAATGGTAGTTTTTCCAACTGCTGTCTACACTGCCCAACTGGTCAACCTTATAACTGTCTGGCAGATACAGGTAACGGGCATTGCTCATGTTATCATTACCGACCAAACCGACCGATGCACGTATCTTCAGAAAATCGAGGAAATGCAGATTCTTCATAAACTTCTCCTCACTCACGATCCATCCCAAAGAAAAGGCGGGGAACGTACCGAAACGCTTGTCAGGAGCAAAGTTCTCGGAACCGTTATAACCGATATTGAACTCTGCCAGATAACGCGACTTATAATCATAAGTGACACGGCCAACCAAACCTACATATGCCGTAGGCAACCACGCCCATTGGGAAGGATAATATTTCTTGTCCTGGTTATACAGAAGCAGCGCGCTTACATTGTGGTCGCCGAACTTGCGCGCATAGCGGATGCTGGCTTCAAAGTACCAATTTCGTCCGCGTGAAACCGATTCCGCATAGTTTAACTTCTCGGAAAACTCACCAGAAGTAGGAACAGTAACCAAATAAACGATGTTCTTGTTAAAGCCTGGATCGGCAGGAGACAGTCCAGAACCGTCCAGTTCCGACTGATAATAAGCTTCTACAGATTCAATCTTCCCTTCGCGTCTTTTCGTGTAAGTATAGTCCGTATTATAGGCACCTTTCACTTCAACCGACAATCCCTTGGTCAAAAAATCAAGATTCTGCACAAGATGAAGGTCCAGATTCATCGTGTTGGATATACTCTGATGATATCCCCTTCCATAATATTCACCGATAGGATTGGACATCTTGATATTCTGGAATCTTTGAGGAGTTACGATCACGTCCCCGTCAATGACACCTGCAGAAGCGAATGGTTGTGACCAGTTGATTGATTTCCACAACGAGCTGTTGTTTGTCGGCTGCAACTTGTCGCCAACAATACCACCAATACCTATTTTCAATGTTGTGGATTTTGACAAATCCAGATCGAGATTGGCACGATAGTTATAGCGGTTATACTTATACCCCAAATTCTCTTGGCCAAAATCCTTGAACAGACCGTCCTGATACAGATAACCCAATGAAATGAAGTAGCGCGCCCGGTCCGTACCTCCCGAAATGTTCAGATTGTGCTGGGTCTGTATGGCCGCGTTGTTCGTCATATACTCGCGCCAATTGATATTCGGATAAATCAGAGGCTCGTCCCCCAAACGGAAACGTTCCAATGCATAGTCGTTAAACTCAAAGTTCTCCGTTCGTCCGTCATTCTTCTGCAATTCATTGTACATGGTCGCATAAGTATAGCTGTCTGCCATCTCCAATGTACGTGTAACCATCTGCACACCGACCGAAGAGTTTACCGATATTTTGGCCTTACCTTCCTTACCGCGACGGGTGGTGACCAGAATCACACCGTTTGCACCTCTCACTCCGAATACAGCGGTAGCCGAAGCATCCTTCAGAACGGTAAGGGTTTCGATTTCATTCGGATCCATTTGGAAGAAACTGCGTTCCACACCGTCCACCAGCACCAAAGGTGAAGCTCCGCTCTCAGTCAGCGATCCGATACCGCGGACGAACAGTTTAGGATCTTCCGCACCGGGCTGACCGCTGGTCTGCACAGAAGAAAGTCCTGTAATCTTTCCGGCCAACGCATTGGCCACACTAGCATTCGGCGACTGAATCAGATCGTCCGTACTGACAGAAGCAATGGCTCCCGTAAGCGTTTCTTTCTTCTGTACGCCATAGGCCACTACCGCCACCTCATCCAAGGCAACAGAAGATTCGGACATTGTTACGCTTACCGTCTTCCGGCCCCGCAAAGCTATCTCCTGTGTTTCATACCCCAAATAAGACACAACGAGCACGTCCTTTTTCAAATCGTTTACCGTAACCTGAAACATACCGTCCAAGTCTGTAATTGCTCCCAAAGAAGTGCCCTTTACTTTTACCGAGGCTCCAATGACCGGCTCGCCCGCTCCATCCAGCACCTTCCCGCTGACTGTAGCCTGCCCGAATGAATAAACAGCTGAGCACAGCATCAGCAGCAAGACACACAGACGAAGCTTGTACCTGCATTTTTCTTTTGGTTCATTCATAACATTTTGATTTTAAAAGTGATTAATTTTAAGGTTATCCTGAAACTGTTCTCCATACACTTAAGGTGAGTGCTTTTCTTATTATTTGTAAACAAATATAAAAGGAGAAAAACAAAAGGGACCGAGCGATACATACAAAAAGAGGTGCATAAACAGACATCACCGGCAAACAGACTCCTGCATGTACGAATAATGCACCTCCGCACACAAATAATACACCTTCGGCAACTGCTTCAGAACGGCAATTATCAGGTACAAACCGGGCGGAATATTCTAATCCCACTCATTCATCGATTGCCCTCGAGGATTTTTTGAGTTCCACGGCACACGTTACGGTTCACGTACCCGGACCGTAAAGTCCAAGTGCAGGAATATAGAATATAAAAGCATACCGGCAAATTGGGTACGGGACTAAAGAAGATTGTCCGCCTTATTTGTTATAGAATTTTTTTATTATATTTGCAACCTAAATAAGCACAACTTTTTCTGAAAACTATGAAATACAACTTTTTTATCCATATAATTCTGTGCTTCACCCTTTTTACAGCCGGACTGACGAGAAGCCAGGCACAGCATCTCTCATTTGGACATATAGACAAAAGCGACGGCTTATCCAACTATTCCGTTACTTCCATTTATCAGGACAAAAGAGGACTTATGTGGTTCGGCACAGCCAATGGAATCAATCTCTACAACGGAAACAGCATCAAGACATACCAAAAAAGCAGGAGCATTTCCAACGGTCCTTGCGACAACCATGTCAAATATATTGTCGGGAACAAAGAAGACTGCATATTCTTCGGAACGATGACCGGGGTTTCCGCTTACGACTTAAATAAGGAAAAGTTCTCCACCATCTTCGGAGAAGGAGCCGACTGCCTGATCTTTAATAAATTTCTATACCTAGCTCACAAAAACCGGATATTCAGATACGACGGACATGAATTCAAACCATTCCGCGAACTTCCGCAGGAATGTCACATCAGTTCCTTATCCATAAAAGAAGACTCCATGCTCGTCGGAACGAAGCAGAACGGACTCTATCTTTTCCATCATAAGAAGCTCATCCACCTCATCCCCCAAGGAAATGTGACAAGCATTTTCTGCGACAGCTATGGAACTTGTTGGATAACCAACAGCAGGGACGGTTCAGGAATCTATATTATACAAAATGGAAAAATCCGCAATATAAAGAACTATAAAGGCAAGCCCAATATCCTGAGTTCTAACTTTACCCATTGCTGCTGTGAGGATAAACAAGGCAACATATGGATAGGAACCATCAACGGCCTGACTCTTTACGACAGAGAGAAAAACAAATTCGTATGCTACACTCCGGCAACATCCGGAAAAGGACTCAGTTATCCGTCCATATGGAGCCTTTATTGTGATGTTCAAGGTACAATCTGGGCCGGCACATTTTATGGGGGTATAAATTACTTCAACCCGCAAGAACAACAACCCTACCACGAATACCACATAAGCATCCAAGAAAAGAACGGACTTAGCTCAGGGGTTATCTGCCGGATGACTGAGGACAACGAAAACAATCTATGGATATGCACAGAAGGAGGAGGACTCAACAAATATAACCGCAAGTCGCACACGTTCAAATGGTTCCGGAAGGAAGACAATTTTCTTAGCGTTTCAAGCAACAACATAAAAGCTATCTACTATGACTCCTTGCGCCAAGAATTGTACCTCGGAACGCATCTGGGTGGCCTGAACAAGCTCAATCTACGAAACGGGAAGTTTACACATTTCCGCCATAACGCAAACAATCCCAGATCTATATCCTCCGACATTGTGCTTGACATCATTCCGTACAAGAATCATCTGCTGCTTGCCACACACAACGGGATAAACATCTTTCATCCGGGAAGCGGCCAATGCAGACCGCTGATCAGCAACAAACAAGACAGAATGGTAACGATGTCACCATCTCAACTGCTTTTAGATAAGACCGGTCTTTTATGGATTGTAAATATACGCGACGGAGTATGCACATACAATACCGAAAGTAAAAAATTGCTCCATTATAAGCACGATGACAAAACAGCTCAAAGCATCAGCAGCAACCTCATCAATTCCATCTTTGAAGACAGCAGGCAAAGAATATGGCTATGCACCAACGACAACGGCATTGACATGTACCACCGCTCAAACAATTCTTTTGAAAATTTCAATTCCGCAAAAAACGGCTTGCTCAGTGATGTCGTATATAATATTTGCGAGCTAGCTCCAGACAGCCTGCTCATGACTACCGACAAAGGCATTTCAATCTTTGACTGCCGGTCTCAGACATGCACCAACTATGCCAATATTCCACTGGACTTTCTGAAAAGCAACGCACTTTACCGAAGCAAAGACGGAGAAATTTTCATCGGGGGTGTATCCGGCATGATTTCATTCCGACCGAACAGCCTCGAAGAACCGTCCGGAACATATAATTTGTTTCCGGACCGTCTGATTGTCAATGACCAAGAAATAGCAGTGGACGACCCAAGCGGCATCCTGTCGGCCAACCTCTCAAATACAGACAAAATAACTCTCAATGCAAAACAGAACCTTTTCCAAATAGGCTATGCGATAACCAATTACCTTCCGTTCAACGAAGACGTAATCTACTATCGGCTAGAAGGATTTTCCAACCAATGGAATCTCATGAACGAACAGCGCATCGTAACATATAGCAATCTCAGCCCAGGAACATATACACTAATAGCCAAAGCACAAGATAAATCGGGGAAGACCACCGCAGAAAGCCAGCTCAAAATACAAGTGCTTCCCCCTTTCTACCGGAGCTTCTGGGCATACCTGATCTATACATTCTGCATTACGGCTACCGTATTCTGGTTGCTCAGGGTCTACAAGCACCGGATCAAACTGCAAGAGATGCTCAAATACGAACAACAGCATACGGATGATGTCGAAAAACTGACGCAAAGCAAACTGCGCTTCTTTACCAACATATCGCACGAATTCCGAACTCCGCTGACACTTATAATCAGTCAAATGGAAATCATCCTGCACATGCAGTCCTTCAGCCCGAATCTGCACAACAAGCTGAAAAGTGTATACAAAAACAGCCTTCAGCTCAAAGAACTTATTGACGAACTGCTGGATTTCCGCAAACAAGAACAAGGACACATGTACATCAAAGTAAAAGAACACAATATTGTCAAATTCTTATATACGACCTTTCTTGCATTTCAAGAATATGCTTCCCAGAAAAAGATTACATTCGATTTCCAGAAAACATGCGACAGTATTCTTTGCTGGTATGACGAGAAACAAATGCGGAAAGTTTTCAACAATCTTTTGTCAAACGCCTTTAAACACACACCGGAAGGCGGACGCATTACAGTTTCAATAAAGAAAAGGAATCAAGAAATACTCATTGAGGTAACAGACAATGGGGACGGAATACGTCCTGAAGACATAGAGAAGATTTTCGACAGATTTTATCAAACAGAACATTTATCTCCTTTTTCATCGGGAACGGGCATCGGGCTGGCCCTCACGAAGGGAATCATCGAACTTCACCACGGACACATTGAAGTGTTCAGTGAACCGGAAGAAGGAAGCACTTTCTGCATACACCTGAAAAACGGAAATGCACATTTCACCCCAGAAGAATTGGACAACGGAACACCGGAAAACTATGCAGTGGAACAAACAGCGACTACTGATCCGGAGCAGAAACCGCTCGCTGTATTGCCTGCTAAGGAAAAAGCGACAGATTATCCGAATGCGAAACCATACAAAATGCTGGTGGTAGAAGACAATGATTCCCTGCGACAGATGCTGGATAATGTATTCAATCCTTTTTACGAAATCATAACGGCAAAAAACGGGAAAGAAGCACTTGAAATGGTAAAGTCTGACCATCCCGACATCGTAATCAGCGATGTTCTCATGCCTATGATGTCAGGCACCCAGCTTTGCCAAGCCATAAAGCGGGACATAGAAACCTGCCATATTCCCGTCGTCTTGCTCACGGCTCAAACTTCTCCTGAGCACACGATTGCCGGATTCAGATACGGAGCAGACGATTATATAACCAAACCGTTCAACGTGAATGTATTGTTATCGCGCTGCAACAGCCTTGTCAATAACCGTATCATGACAAGGGAGCATTTCAGCAAAGAACCGTATACAGCTCCTAGAATCTTAGGAACCAGCGAATCGGAAGACTTATTCCTGAAACAACTGACAGAAATGATCGAACAGCACATCGATGATCCTGACTTTAAAGTGAATGCACTGACCGAAAAAATGAACATGGCGAGAACAAAGCTATATACCAGACTCAAATTGATAACAGGAGAAACCCCCTCCGAGTTTATCATGTCCCTGCGCCTGAAGAAAGCAGCGGATATGCTGGTTTCACAACCGCAACTGACCATATCCGAGGTTGCCGACCGGTTGGGATTCAGTACCCCCCGATACTTCAGCAAATGTTTCAAAGAGAAATACCACATAATTCCACAAGAGTTCCGCAAGATACAGTCGGAGAAATGACCCTTCATTTTACATGACAGAGGGCACAAAATATATACACGCAACATAAAAAGGATGTGTCAGCAAAGAGTAAAATAGAGTTTATATCGAATAATCTTTGACTTATCTTTGTGGTCTAAAAAGTTCAATTGATGTATTACGACAAGATTTGCTACCGTCATAGCCAGGTGCTTGCTGCGACAGGATTAACTCCTGTTGAGTTTGATGCCTTGCTAATAACTTTCAAGTACCATTGGGATGAATATTACAGCCATTTTACCTTGGAAGGCAAAGTGCGCCAGCGTATATCTTACAACAGGAAGACCAGTGTGTTGCCTCTGATTCAGGACAAAATGTTCTTCATACTGGTATATCTGAAGGCCAATCCCCTTCAGGAACTCCATGCCATTCAGTTTGAGATGATCCAGCCCCAGGCCAACAGATGGATTCACCTTCTTTCGGAGATTCTCCGGCGCACATTGAAAACGCTCGGTGAATTGCCGGACCGTAACTCCAAACGTCTGATACACATTCTTCAGGGATGCGAAGAAGTCTTGTTGGACGGAACCGAGCGGCCTGTTCAACGCCCTTTGGATGAAGACTGGCAGTCTGTGCTATAGTGGCAAAAAAACTCATAGCATAAAGAATAACCTGCTATGTACCAACAATCTTAGGATTGTATGGCTGAGCTCCACATACGAAGGCCACGTCCATGACAAAAAGATTTGTGATGAAGAGCCTCTTCTACTCCCCAAAGGCATCAGACTCTGGCAAGATACAGGTTCCATCGGACACAGACCGGATGGGGTTGAAACATGCATGCCCAAGAAGAAACCTAAAGGAAAAGAGCTTGCTACTGTTGAAAAACAAGGGAACAGGCGGATTTCCGGAACCAGGATTAAAGTGGAGCATGTCATAGGTGGTATGGAAAGATGCCGTATTATCTTTTTTGTTGAAGAAACGGCAAGATGCTTCTTATATCCCGCCGTTTCCCATTCACATGGAAACACTTGTTTCCACAAATCTCACTCCACAAACATAATCTTGGCCGGATCGCGCGGCTTGGCTGCGGGAGCCTCGTCCGGATAACCGAAAGCTATGCAATAGAGCAATTCGTAACCATCGGGAATATTCAGCCGCTTCAGATAATCAGCAGCTTCAGGTTCTGTCTGCATGAAACGGACGGGAGAGCCCAAGCAGCAGGAGCCGATTCCCATTGACCAGGCTGAAAGCACCATATTCTCACCTAACAGCCCACAGTCTATCTGCGACATGCCATACGACTTGTCACTGGCAATAAATACCACAGTAGGCGCATTTCGGAACATATTCTTGAACGAAGAGTCATCGGCAACCTTCGGATTCTTTTTCTTGTAAATCTCTGTAATTCCATTGATATACTCGGGATTGTCAACCACACGGATTGCCCACGACTGCTTGTTCTGCCCATTTGGAGCATTGATTCCACAATTCAAGATTATTTGCATAGTGTCGCGACCAACAGGCTGAGGCTTATACTGCCGGATACTGCGCCGCGCCATAATTGTTTCAATCACTTGATTGTCCGTACTGTCCTGCACGTTTTCGGTTGCAGGCAAATTTTGCTGGCTGTTTCCCCCGCATGCAATAAAAGGAAGAAGCAATGCAGCCATCGCCACTGTCTTCAGTTTTTTCATAGGCTCACACATTTATTAGTTTCACCGCAAATATACCTAAGTTTGCCAAAGATGAAAATTTAAATTCCGCGTAAAGCCAAACTTTAACAATTGAAAAGGATCCTTCACCCACAAAATGCAGGTATTGACTTGAACGAAACAGCAGCAACTCCCAAGCGTTGCACTTCCTGTCTAAGAATTCCCCAAACAAGAAACAACAAAGAAGGTGTGTCAAAAAGCACACCTTCTTTTTTTCGTTAGCCATAAAATCGGTTCATGTACTATAAGCTGCGATATTTTGTGGCTTTCTCTGATTTATGTGTCTCCAACATCTGAATATGGCGGCGGCAAGCCCATAAAGCAGTTCAGTCAGCCGGCCAATACATTCTTTTTCCATCTTTGCACACATCTTTTTTATATTGAAGGCAATGGCAAAGAAGGAAAAGTCCATGAAGACCTTGTCCTTCCCAAAATGGCGGAAACGCTTGTAGTTCATGTTGTTTTTCATTTGTCCAAACACAGCTTCCGGTTCTATGCATCTCTGCCCCCTGTGTTTCAGACCTTCCCCGGAGCAGAGCAGCCCTTTGGCTTTCTGCCTGTATCTCCTGAGCCTGTGATTCAGTTCAATCATCCTGTTCCCCTTTGCTTTAAGGCATCGGCATCTCAGCGGGCATCCCTCACATCTGACGGCCCTGTACCTGGCATTTTCGCTGACATATCCGGATGCGGTTTTCACGCGTTTGGTCCCTGTCCTCCGCATCTTTTGTCCCATGGGACAGATGCAGAAGTCATGCTCTTCATTGCAGTGGAAGTTTTCTGCCTTGAACGGGTCCGGATTGAATCTCGGCCGCTGTTCCATGTGAAAGCGGCTGTATTTGACGTAGGCTTCCGTGCTGTTTTCTTCCATGAAGCGGTAATTCTCCTCAGAACCGTACCCTGAATCGGCGACCACCGTATGGGCAGGCCTGCCATATCTGTTTAAGAAAGACTGCAGGAAAGGTATCATGGTCAGTGATCCGTAGGGTTGGGGAAGAGTGCAAAATCGGTAATGAACTGGCTCTCGGTACCGATCTGAAGGTTGTAGCCGGGCTTCGTCTGACCGTTGCGCATGGCATCCTCCTTCATCCTCATAAAAGTGGCGTCCTTGTCGGTCTTTGAATAGGAGTTCCGCTCTTGCAGGGTATTCAGATGATTGTCGTATTCCTGCAGCTTGTCCCTGTGGCTTTCCAGTTCTTTCAGCTGCCTGCGTGTCTTTTTCAGCGCGGCCTTTCCCTCTTGGGTGGAAGGTTCGGGAACCTGTTCAAGCGCACTGCGCAATTCTCCCGCCATTTCGGTCAGCATGGCCGGAGTGAACGCTATTTCCTCATCGCTTTCCGATGAGTTCTCCTGGGCGATGGCATCGTCTATCTGTTCCAACAGGACGTGGATCTTCTTCATCAGGCGTTCACGGTTCCGCTCAACCGTTTTTCTCCAGACGAACGTGTACTTGTTGGCCTTGGATTCAATCTTTGTCCCGTCAATGTCATTCCACGTTCAGGCTGATGAAGCCCCTGGAAGAGAGCAGAAGTACAACCTGGGTGACACTTCGTTGATTTCCTTCTTCACCCGGTTGCGGAAACGGTTGATAGTAATGAAGTCCGGTTTCTCGTATCCGGCCAGCCAAATATAATGGATGTCACGGTGAAGGAGGCTTTCTATTTTCCGGCAGGAGTAGATGTTGTTCATGTAGGCATACAGAATGACCTTGAGCATCATTCGGGGATGATAAGGGCTGCGCCCGCCTTCCTTGTATAACTTCCTGAAACTTTCAAGGTTCAGGCTTTCAACCAGAGCGTTAACCATACGCACCGGATCGTTTTCTGCAATATCCTCATCTATTCTTTTGGGAAAAAGCACTGTCTAGTTGGAATTGTAAGGACGAAAATGTATCTTTGTCATAGTGAAATTTGTTATACTTAAAGATACAAAATC